>DASYRE010000051.1 GCA_036004685.1 Candidatus Polarisedimenticolia bacterium
AGTCGTCCGCGACGCCTCGCCCGCTTGGCTCGAAGCGAGATCATCAACACGATCTTGACGGATAGGACTCATCGGAACTCCGAGATCATGCTGGAGAGAAGAAAAACTCTCTCAAATCGCTATTTTTCCGCAGCCTGCTAATGCCTCCGCCTATTAATAAGCAAGGCGAGGACTCCATCCTGATTAGGCTTGACAGAGGACGCTTTTACGGAACCTGGGTCAACCTCCTTGTCAAGGACTTTTTCCCAAAGACTGGGAGGTATTCAATCCGCGTCATATACAAGAGTTGGCTACGGAAAGAATGGTTTGCCCCTGAATTACGGAATCTGCCTGCCGTTTGGGCAGACGAACCGGAGATCGCTTCTGCCCCCGTGTGGATTGAAGTAACTGATTAGACGACCTCATCCCCGCCACGGCGGAACAAGAAGGGCCACATGAGTTCGGGGACAGGTCTCGGCGAGTTTATTAACTATGCGGGGGTCGGCGCAGTGATTCAGAAAAAGATTGGTCTACCCAGGAGGCCGGAGAGCTTGGGGCGGAACTGCTCGGTGTCGTAGAGGGTGGTGACGTCGACCTTGCGGGGGCCGCGGCCGGGATCGGGCAGCGGGACGTGATTGTATCGGCCGTTCTGGATGCAGAGCATCTGTCCCGTCTTGCCCTGGGCGATGAGATCGACGGCCAGGGTGCCGAAGGTGTTGGCCACCATCTTGTCCAGCGCGTCGGGCGGCCCGCTGCGCAGATCGTACGTGATGTCCTGGACCCGGGTCGGCAGCTTCGTCTCCCGGCTGATCGCCTCCGCCAGCGCCTCCCCAACGTTGACTTTCTTCCGGTGGCCGTAGGCATCGGCGGGGCCGTACTCCTCCAGCTTCCCTCCCTGCCAGATCGCCCCCTCGGAGCACAAGACGAGCGCCGTGCGGGAGTCGCCGTCGGCGTAATCCTTCTTCACCAGATCGCACAGCGCCTCCAGATCGAACGGGTGCTCGGGGATGGCGCAGCGGACGTCGGAGATCGCCATGGCGGTCCCGAGCGACGTGAAGCCGGCGTCGCGCCCGAAGATCCGGAAGACCCCGACGAGGTCGTGCGAGCCGAGCGTCGTCCGGTGGCGGTTGATGAAGTCCTCCGCCCGCGTCAGGGCCGTCTTGAAGCCGATGGCGTATTCGCTTCCCTGGACGTCGTTGTCCATCGTCTTCGGGATCCCGACCACCGGAAATCCGCGGGACTGCAGGCGGTAGGCGGAGCCCAGCGTGTCGTCCCCGCCGATCGCCACGAGACAGTCGATCTCGCACTCCTGCATATTTCGGATCACTTCGTCCACGGCGTCGAAGACCTCCTCCTTGCCATCGACCCGGGGCAGATCGTCCTTGCGCTGCTGCAGCCGCGGGGGAAGGTCCTTCAGCTTCATCCGATCGGGACGGACGCGCGAGGAATGGAGGAAGGTGCCGCCGGTCAGGTCGATGTGCCGGACGATGGCGTCGGTCAGGGGCAGGAGATTGGTCGATTCGCCACCGGGGCCGGGATTCTCCATGTGGACCGCCCCGCGCCATCCCCTGAGGATCCCGGTGACGTTGGCGTCGCGGCTTCCGGCCCGGGTCCACCCGTGCCGGCCGGCCGCCCGGTAGACTGCCTGGATGGCGGCATTGAGCCCCGGCACGTCGCCGCCGCCCGTCAGGATCCCCAGGTGTTTGGGCCGCATCGTCTTCTCCTTCGGCAAGAAAACCGGACCGAACTGCTCCTCCATGGCCAACGGATCGGAAGCGCGATCCTTCGAGATCGAGACCCGACTCCCGATCCTGCGCTTAAGGGCGCGGAGCGATTCAGGGAGCCGCCGCTAGTCTACTACGAGCCCGGCCGTCCCGGCGCTCGCGCATCACCCCACTTCCGAAGGCAACAAGGGGGGTGGGCCGAATGAATCCCGGCCCAAAAAGAGATAGACTCTGGCGCTCTCGGTCGCCCGAAAGGAAAGCTGGATGCGCCCCGTCAGGACTTTTCAAGTCCGCCCTCTCATCCCGGAGCCCTTGAAGCCTCTGGAAGAGATCGCCTACAACCTCCGCTGGTCGTGGGACCACGACACGATCGCCCTGTTCCGGCGGCTGGATCGCGACCTCTGGGAGTCGAGCGGCCACAATCCCGTCTTGATGCTGAACACCATCTCCCAGGAGACGCTCCTGCAGGCCGCGGAGGATGAGGCGTTCCTCGTGCAGCTCGACCGCGTCTCTCGGGACCTGGAGAGCTACATGGCGATCCGCGGAGCGCTCCGGGAGAAGATCGGCCCCTCCCCGCGCCCGCTGGTCGCCTATTTCTCCATGGAGTTCGGCCTCACCGAGTGCCTGCCGATCTACTCGGGCGGCCTCGGCGTCCTGGCCGCCGACCACCTCAAGTCGTCGAGCGATCTCGCCCTGCCGCTCATCGGCGTCGGCCTTCTCTATCAGAAGGGCTATTTCCACCAACGGCTGAATCCCGACGGATGGCAGGAGGAGCATTACCCGACCAACGACTTCTCTACGCTTCCCGTGCGCCTCTTCAGAAACGACCAGGGGGAGCCCCTCCGGATTACGGTGGACCTCGCCGGCACGCCCGCGCAGGTCCAGTTCTGGCGGGCCCAGGTGGGGCGGGTCAAGCTGGTCCTGCTCGACACCAACATCCCCGAGAACCCGCAGGAGATCCAGGACGTCACCGACCAGCTCTACGGGGGCGACAGCGAGACGCGGATTCGGCAGGAGATTCTGCTGGGCGTCGGAGGCCGCCGGGTCCTGGAGGCGCTCTCCGAGCGGCCGCGCGTCTACCATCTCAACGAAGGGCACTCCGCCTTCGTCTGTCTGGAGCGGGCCCGCATCCTGATGAAAGAAGCCGGCCTTTCCTTCCGCGAGGCCCGCGAGCTGATCGCCGCCACCACCGCCTTCACCATCCATACTCCCGTGCCCGCCGGGATCGACGTGTTCCCCCAGGGCCTGATGGAAAGGTATTTCGGAGCCTACTGGCCCGAGCTGGGGCTGACGCGCGAGGAATTCCTCGATCTCGGCCGGGTCCACCCGGGGGACGCCAACGAAGGCTTCAACATGGCGGTCCTGGCGATCCGTTCCTCCGGCAAGGTCAACGCCGTGAGCCGGCTGCACGGCTACGTCTCCCGCGAAGTCTGGAAGGATCTCTGGCCGGGCATTCCGTCGTCCGAGATCCCAATCGCGCACGTGACCAACGGCGCTCACCCCCTCTCCTGGATTTCGGAGGAGATGCGCCGGCTCTACGACCGGCACCTCGGCTCGCGCTGGGCCCTGGAGGGGGGCGACACGCGCGACTGGCGGCGCGCCGAGCAGATTCCCGGCGAGGAGCTGTGGAGGGTCCACGAGCTGCGGCGCGAGCGGCTGGTCGCGTTCGTCCGGCAGCGTCTCGCGGAGCAGCTGCGCCGCCAGGGAGCCGGCCGGGGCGAGATCGCGGCCGCGGAGGAGATCCTCGATCCCGAGGTGCTGACGATCGGATTCGCCCGGCGCTTCGCCACCTACAAGCGGGGCACCCTGCTGCTGCACGATCTGGACCGCCTCGTGAAGATCCTCGACGCTCCCAACCGTCCCGTGCAGATCATCTATGCGGGGAAGGCCCACCCCCGGGACGACGCCGGCAAGGCCCTCATCCGCGACATCGTCCACGCGGCGCGGCGCCCGGAGTTCGCGCGGCGCATCGTGTTCCTGGAGGACTACGACTCGGTGGTGGCCCGCTACCTGGTGGAGGGTTGCGACGTCTGGCTCAACACGCCGCGCCGCCCGATGGAGGCGAGCGGCACGAGCGGCATGAAGGCGGCGCTCAACGGCGCGCTGAACCTCAGCATCCGCGACGGCTGGTGGGACGAGGCCTATTCGCCGCGCACCGGCTGGGCGATCGGCCACGGCGACCAGGATCATCTCGATTCCCAGACCTTGAACAGCCAGGAGGCCGGGATGCTTTACACCCTCCTCGAGCAGGAGGTCGTGCCGCTCTTCTATACGAGGGGACCGGACGGCATCCCGCGCGAGTGGATCGCGTTGATGAAGAGCGCGCTGGGCGACCTCTGCCCCGTGTTCAACACGCATCGGATGGTCCGGCAATACGTTCAGGATGCCTACGCGCCCGCCGAAGCGCGGCGCCCGTTGCTCGAGGCCGACGGCTACCGCGGAGCCCGGGAGCTGGCCCAATGGCGGGAGCGGATGCTGGAGGCCTGGCCGGGCGTGAAGGTCTCGAAGATCGACGCCGATCTGCCGACTCAGATGAGCGTGGGCGACGGCTTCGAGGTGAAGGCCTGGGTCCAGCCCGGGCCCCTTTCCGCCGCCGATCTCAACGTTCAGATCGTCCTGGGCCGCGTGGAGGAGAACCGGGAGATCATCCAGCCGCAGATCCTCCCCATGACCGCCGACGGGGCGGGGTCCCCCGAGGGGATCCTGTTCCGCGCCCAGATCCCGCTGCGCCGCAGCGGCAACCAGGGATTCACGATCCGCGTCCTGCCGCGCCACGAGCTTCTCCTCCACCCGCATCACACCGGCCTCATCCTCTGGGCGAGCTAGTGTCGCGTCCCGGAAATCCCGCTGTTTGAGGCGGGTTGACCCGCGGCGGGCTTCCAGCCGTCGGGTCCAAACCGGCCCCCGCTGCACACCCATTCCCCCACTTCTTCCCTGAACGAGACCTCGCGGTAACTCAAAAACCAGCGAATTCCGCCATTGCGCCGGGGGCCGCAACGGTGGTAAAACAGTTTATCCGAGCGTATAAACTCAACTATCATGTCGGCTGAAACTGTCGCGCCCGCGTTCGCCCCACCCCGGGAATCGATTTCCTGGCGATCCTCCGATCTGCTTCGGATCGCGCTTCTGGTCGCCCTCTACTTCGTCACCGCCAAGCTCGGGCTTCTGGCCGACGCGGTGAGCGGCTTCGCCACGACCGTCTGGCCGCCCGCCGGGATTTCCCTCGCGGCGCTCTCGCTGTTCGGCATCCGGCTCTGGCCAGGGGTCGCCCTCGGGGCGTTCCTGGTGAATTTCACGGCCGGGGCCCCCTGGCTCGCGGCCTGCGGCATGGCGGCGGGAAACACTCTGGAGGCGGTCGTGGGAACCCAGCTCCTGCGCCGCTTCGGCCGGTTCGACGGGTCGCTGGATCGCCTCCCCGCGGTCGTCGGATTCGTGATCCTGGGGGCCGGCCTGAGCACGACGATCAGCGCCACGATGGGGGTCGCCAGCGGGTATCTGGGCGGCGTCATCCCGGCCGCCGCGGCCGGCAAGGCTTGGCTGACTTGGTGGCTGGGCGACGCGATGGGAGTCCTGATCCTGGCGCCGCTGTTCTTCTCGTTGGCCGAGAAGCCGCGGATTCTCCTTACCCCGGAGCGCCAGGTCGAGGCGGGACTGCTTCTCGCCTGCCTGACGGCAGCGAGCTTCCTCGTCTTCAGTCCCTGGTTCCGCCCCGCCCAGCCGAGCCTTCTGCAGCCCTACCTCGTCTTCCCCTTCCTGATCTGGGCCGCCCTTCGCTTCCTGCAGCATGGGACCGCCGTCGCCACGCTCCTCGTCACCGGAATCGCCATCGTGAGGACGGCGGCGGGCTACGGCCCTTTCGCGCGCGGCACCGTGAACGAGAGCCTCCTGGCGCTGCAGGCCTTCATGGGGACGGTGGCCGTGACGATGCTGTTCCTTGCCGCCGGGATGTGCGAGCGCCGCCGCTCCGACGTCCGAGCCAGGCTGAACTACTCGGTGGCGCGCGTCCTGGCGGACGCGCCGGCGCTCGAAGCGATGATCGCGGGGATGCTCCGGGCGATCTGTGAAGCCCTCGAGTGGGATTGCGGGAACTTCTGGCGAGTCGACTCGCGGACGGCCACGCTCCGGCACGCCGCCCAATGGTACCGGCCCGACAGCGGCCTGGAAGCCTTCGTCGAGGGGTCCGGGATGACTTTCAGCCCCGGTGTCGGGATGGCCGGCCGGGTCTGGAAGGAGGCCAGGCCGATCTGGGTCCCGAGCATCGCCCGGGAGAGGAACTTCCAGCGGGGGCCCCTGGCCCGCAAGCTGGGATTGAACTCGGCGATAGGCTTCCCGATCCTCCTGGGACAGGAGGTCCACGGAGTCCTGACCTTTCTCAGCCGCGCGCACCGCGAGCCGGACGAGACCCTGCTCCAGACGATGGCGGCGACCGGCAGCCAGATCGGACAGTTCATCCAGCGCCGCCGGGCCGAGGAGGAGCTGCGTGAAGCCCATGCCGAGCTGGAAGCGCGGATCGCGCGGAGGACCGAGCAGCTCTCCGACATGAACCGGGCGCTCCAGGGCGAGATCGGCGAGCGCAAAGAGGCGGAGCAGTCTCTCCGCAAGCTGTCGACGCGGCTCCTGCGGATCCAGGACGAAGAGCGCCAGCGCCTGGCGCGGGAGCTGCACGACAGCACGGCGCAGAGCCTGGCGGCCCTGTCGATGAACCTCGCCGTGGCGAAGTCGTGCCGCACGCTCGACGAGCGGGCGCGCGCCGCCCTCGAGGAGAGCGAAGCGCTCGCCCAGCGCTGCCTGCGCGAGATCCGATCGCTCTCCTACCTGCTGCACCCGCCGCTTCTGGAGGAGATCGGTCTGTCCGCGGCCCTGCGCTGGTGCGTCCAGGGATTCGCGCGGCGCAGCGGCATCGCCGTGGATCTCGAGCTGCCCCCCGACTTCGGACGGCTGCCCACCGAGGTGGAATACGCGTTGTTTCGCATCGTCCAGGAATGCCTGACCAACATCCAGCGCCACTCGGGCAGCTCCAGCGCCCGCGTCCAGCTCGTCCGCCAGCCGAAGCGCATCGCTCTCGAGGTCCGCGATCAGGGCAAGGGGATTCCGCCCGGGATTCTCGACCGCCACGACGGCGTCGAGCTGCTGGGCGTGGGGCTGCTGGGAATGCGCGAGCGGGTCCGGCAGCTCGGAGGGCAGATCCGCATCGACTCGGGCAGCGGCGGATCGGCGGTCCAGGTGGAATTCGCGATCCAGCAGGAGGCTTCATGAAGACGGTCCGCATCCTGGTCGCCGACGACCACGAGATTGTCCGCCGGGGCGTCAAGGCTCTCCTGGAGGCTCGCTCGGGCTGGGAGGTCTGCGACGAGGCGGTCGATGGAAGAGAGGCGGTGGAGAAGACCGTCCGGTCGCGCCCCGACGTGGTGATCCTCGACATCGGCATGCCGGGGCTCAACGGGCTCGAAGCGGCGCGCCGGATCCGCAAGGAGGCGCCCGCAAGCCAGATCCTCATCCTCACGATGCACGATTCGGAGCAGGTGGTCCAGGAGGTGCTCGCGGCGGGGGCGCGCGGCTACGTCTTGAAATCGGACGCCGGCCGGGACCTCGTCCAGGCGGTGGAGGCGCTCTCGAACCACAAGACCTTCTTCACCCCCAGCGTGACGGAGATGGTCCTGCAGACCTATCTCGGCGGCGGGACCGGGGCCGTGGAGCCCGGAGAAAGCGCCCTGCTGACGCCCCGGGAGCGCGAAGTCATCCAGCTGCTGGCCGAAGGGCGCAGCAACAAGGAGGTCGCCGACCTCCTGCGGATCAGCGTCCGGACCGCGGAGACGCACCGGACCAACATCATGCGCAAGCTCGACTGCCACTCGCTGAGCGATCTGACGCGCTACGCCATCCGCAACAACATTATCAATCCCTAGACACTACCTGCGATTTTTCCTACAGAGCATCCTTCCGGCGAATACCGGATTTCACGGATTGGCAGCGACTCCCGGAGCGATTTCAATAGCGCCCCTGTTTCACCTTGGGAGACGACGATGACCATCCAATCCGATCGATCAAACGCCTACCTCCTCGTTCCGGTGCCGGAGGCCGCTCCCCTGCCTCCCTTCGTCCGCGATCTGCGAAGCAAGACGGAGGGGCGCGGCGAGCTGCGACTGGCGCTCGCGGTCCTCGAAGACGCCCTGGACTGCCTGGAGCGGCACAAGGACTCGCGGGAGTTTCTGGCTCGCCTTTTCCGGTGGGAAGCCCTGCAGTGGGTCGAGAGCCGGGATCGATTGCCGGTCTTCTCGTTCGAGAACGTCTGCTTCCTTCTCGATATCGACCCCGAAAAGACGCGGCGCAGCGTGGAGCGCTGGCTCCGCCGCCGGCCGGACGGCTTTTCCTTGATTGCCCGCAGCCGATTCAGCCGATCTCATGCCCCGGCGCGCCCGCCGCGCCAAGGCCTGACCGTGTCGTGGATGCGCCAGTCCCAGAGCGCCTGAAACGCCTGTCGGAGCGCGCGGGGAGCTACTCCTTTTCCGCCACGACGTCGCAGGTGATGCGGATCGGATTCTTCGCCTTGATCGTCCCGCCCACCGCCGAGAGCCGCTTGATCCCATAGGCGGTGTGGAAGATCACGAAATCGGCGTGGGCCTGGAGGCGGTTGCCGCTCACCCTCACCTGGGCCGGTATCTCCACCCGGTTGGTCACGCCGTGAAGCGTCAGCTCGCCGGTGATCCGGTATCGCTGGCTCTTCGCGCCGCCCCCCTCCGCGACGATCCGCGTGCTCTTGAACGCGATCTGCGGATACTTTCCCGTCTCCAAAGCCTCTTCCCGGACTGCTTGATTGACCTTGGCGCGGTCCTTCTCATCGAACTCCTTGCCCGTTTCGGCGGCCGTGCCCGCCTCGATCGTCAGCCGGAGCGACGACTTTTCGTCGCCGGGCGCCAGCTCGACTTCGCCCGTCAAGCCCCCCAGGGCAATGGCATGGTCGTGCCCGAGCTTCGAGAACATCCCGCCCGACGCGACCGCGGCGACCATCCGGCTGTTTGCGGCGATGACCTTGTAGCGTCCGGCGGGGGCCGCGCTTCCGGCGGGATTCTGCCGGGCTCCCGAGGAGGGATTGGAAGCCTGCACTACGCCGGCCCCGTTATCGTGGCGGAATTCACTCTTCTCGGAAACAGGGGGCCCGCAGGCCCCCGACAGGATGGCCGCCGTCAAGACGGCAAGCCGGATCGACAGGGAGATTCTCATTTTTGCCTCCTATCGGGCCTTCTCGGCTCCCCGATGCTTTCTCTTTCTTACAAGGGGCATGCCAGAATCGGGGACCGGAGCGTGGGGAATTTACAAAAAGCAGCCCCATCCCCGGCGCTTCCCGTCGCGACGGAGGCTCGTGGACGGCGCGGAAGCAGGTCGCAGCAGGGCATTTGAGCCGCGCAAGGGCCGAAGCATCGGGCGGACGATGGCCGCCGGAGACTCGGCTGGCCCGCGATTTGCTCCGAGCTTGAGGTGATCGATGTTTTCTGACGGGCGGTAGCGCTCGGAAGAGAAGAGGAACATGGCCGGAAAGAGAAAAGGAACATGACGATCCTGATTGCCGATCAGGACAAGCGATTTCGGACCGTCGTCAAGAGGCTTCTTCAGATGGGCGGGAACGTCGAGAGAGTGTGGGAGGCGTCCGACGGCGAGGAGGCGGTCAAGCTGGCGCGGGAGCTCGAGCCCGATCTCGTGCTCATGGAGATCTCGCTTCCCAAGCTCAACGGCCTGGAAGCCACCGAAATGATCAAAAAGGTGTTTCCCAGCGCCCAGGTCATCATCTTCACGCCTCACGCCAACCAGGAATACCGGAACGCCGCGCTCCGCAGCGGCGCCAATGCCGTCTTCCCGAAGTCCGCCAGCTGGACGGGGGTCGAAGTCCACTGATCCGCTTCATCGTATCCGCCCGTTCCGGGTGATCTTTCCCTCCACGAACTTCGCTACCGGGCGGGGGCGATCCGGCTCCCGCTGATCCGCGATCCGCGGCGCCAAGTCGCCCGGCTCCTTCTCCGGCGCCGGAGCCCGCGCCAGATACTGGTCGATGTGGTCCTCCACCTCCTGCGGGAACTGCGGGACCGGCCCGGCGATGCCGTCCCGGTAGATCCGGAGCATGATCTCCTTGAAGATGGGCAGCGCCGTGCGCCCGCCCGTCTCCTTTTCCCCCAGCTCGCGGTTGTCGTCGAAGCCCACGCGGACGGCGACCGTGATTCCCTTCCGGCCGAAAGTGGATCCGACGATCATCGCGTCGCGGAAATCGCTCGACGTGCCGGTCTTGGCCATGACCGGGATGGGAAAGTCGGCCGCGCTCAGGTTGTGCGCCGTTCCATCGGGCAGGCGCACGACTCCGCGGAGCCCTTCCTGGATCTGGCGCAGATCCTCGGCCTCGACTCCCACCGAGGCTATCGGCCGCGCCGTCCGGGGGGCCTGGTAGAGGAGGCCGCAGGAGTTGTCGGTCACCTGGTCGACGATGTGCGGCTCCGCCAGGATCCCGGAGGCCATCGCGCGGTAGGCCCCGGCCAGCTCCAGGAGGCGGACCTCGGACGCGCCCAGCGCCGTGCTGATGTAGGGTTGAAGCTCGGTTCGGATCCCGAGCTGCCGCGCCGTCTTCAGGACGCTCTCCATGCCGATCTGGCGCGCCAGCCAGATGGCCACCGTGTTGCGGGATTCCGCCAGAGCCTGGCGGGCCGGTATCCGCCCCTTGAACTTCTTGTCGTAATTGGCGATCCACTTCACGCCGCGGTCCCGGCCCATATTGATCTTGATCGGCTTGTCGGGGACCTTGCTGTCGAGATCCAGGCCCTCGTGGAAGGCGGCCAGATAGACCAGGGGCTTCATCGCCGAGCCCGGCTGGCGGAGCGACCCGGTGACCCGGTTGTAATCGGAATAGGCGGTCGGGTGATCCTGATAGACCTGCCGCCCGCCGGCTTCGGCGAGGATCGCCGCATCCGAGTTGCGCAGGACGACGACCGAGCCCTGGATCACGCCTTTCGCCCGCGGGTGCCGCTTCTCGTAGAGGGCGAGCCCGCTCTCCAGGGCGTCGTTCACGATCGTTTGCGCGCGCTGGTCCACGGTGCTGCGCACCGCGATCCGGCCTTCGAACAGATCCTCGATCCCGAACCGGTCCTTGCCGTGCCGCTTCAGCTCGTCGAAGACGCTTTCGATGGCGGCGGGGGCGTACGTCTTCACGCCGCTGCGCGAGGCGAGCCCGATGGGCTCCGCCCGCCAGCGCTTGGCCGCCTCGGGGGTGATGGCGCCGTTGCGCGCCATGAGAGCGAGGATCTCGTTGCGGCGCCCCAGGGACCGCGGATCGCCGGGAGCCGGGGCATAGTCGCGGGGGCATTTGCAGATCCCCGCGAGCGAGGCCGCGATCGCGCCGTCTTCCGAGGTGAAGGCCGAGAGGGGCTTGCCGAAGTAGTATTCCGCACCGGCGGCGAAGCCGTACCGGCCGTGGCCCAGATAGATGAAGCTGGCGTACCGGGCGAAGATCTCCCGCTTGGCGATCTCCTGCGAGCCGTATCGCCGGCGCATCTCTTCTTCCAGCCAGAGCGAGAGGCGGACCTCTTCCACCTTGCGCAAGAGCTTGTTCACGGCGGGCACGCCGATCACGGCCGCGACGACCCCCGGCGCGATCCCGCCGCGGATCAGGTCGCTGCCATTCTCGCGGCTGGTCAGATCCTGCAGGAAATAGCCGCGCACCAGCTGCTGCGTGAGCGTCGAGCCTCCCTGAGGAAAGACCAGGCGGAACCCCTTCCCGCTCCGCAGCGCCCCGAGGGATCGGACCGCCGTCTTCTCGACGACGCGAGGCCAGGCGGCGAAGTCCACCCCGGGGTGGGTGAAGAAGTTCTTGTCCTCCGCCGAGAGGATCGCCTCCCGGAGGATGAGGGGCACCTGATCGTAGGTGACGACGCGCCGGTATTCCTTGGCCAGCTGGATCAGCGTCTTGCCGCGAGCGTCGAACACCTCGCCGATGGTGGGCGCCTCGAATCGAATGAACGATTTGATGTCGGGAAGGTCGCTCCGGTCGAAATAGACGTGATAGACGAGGGCGATCAGCGCCACGAGAAAGCCGGCGGCGAGCGCCGCCGCGGCGCGGCCCAGGAGACCGCCCGGGCGCCGCGCTTCCAAGGCAGTCCGGCGGGCGCCCGCCGGCGAGTCCGGGCGGATATCGCGGCGCGGCAGGACGGGGGCCGGCATCGGCGCGGCCCGGCCGCGCGGCCGGACGAGCGGCAATCCCGCTTCACTCCAAGCCCTCCGGACCAGCGGGCGCCGGATCCGGGGAGCGGGGTCCCGTCCCAGACACTCCTGGATCATCGCCCCAGGCCATTGCCAAGCCCAGGCGACCCATCGATAGGTTCTCGTATTCATCGCGGTTGGCTCATTCTATCTCTAAACGGCAGAGGCCCGGGAAACATTCCCGGGCCCCCTATCGAATCGCCCCAGCCGGTTCCTTGCCGGAGCGTTTGTGCGGAGTCCGTTGCGTCGCAGCGCCGTCAAACGAACGGCCACGGTTTGGAACTCCCGAAAGCTCAACCGGTCAGACGCAAGGCGGGGACTTTGTTGCGCTCCCGGCTCCCCGCCGGGCCGGTGGACTGCCTTGAGGGCTACTTGCCCCAGCGAAATACCGCGCCGGCGTGCCAGTCGATTCCCCCGAAGTCGATGTTGTCGTCGAACGAGCCGAAGGAGATCGGGGTCTCAAGCTGACGCCACAACGCCTCGGCGAAGAAGCGGGTGTTGTCCTTCCCGATGTCGACGCCTACCTCGCCATAGATTCCGGTGTCGTTGTCTATGTTACCGACATCGCTGTTGAGAAAGTAATAGCTGACACCGCCCCCGACGTAGGGGTTCACAAACTTGTCGGAGAGGAGGTTGAACTTTATGCCTCCGTCGACCGGAATCGCGCGGACGTCGGTATCGGGAATGGTGTTTCCCCGCGCGTGGAAATCGGGAAAGTAGGTGCCGTGGAATTCCAGCTCGACCCAGGGCGCGAAGTTGAACCCTACGCGCGCCCCGGCTCCCCAACTGTTGGCCGCGTCCTCGGCGCCCCAATAGGCGCCATAGACTCCGAAGCTTCCGGCCCACGTCGGTGCGGAAAAGAGGGCCAATGTCGCCAGAACCATCAAGCACTTCTTCCAGGTCATGCTTTATCTCCTCTGTGATGAAACATGCTGCCCAACTGTGTGAGAAGGAGCCGAGTCCCTCTTCACGCGAAGCCTGCCCAGAACCCTCGGTCGAAGTCGGTCACCGGCGTCGGCGCTCCCGGCTTCCACTGCGGGCGGAACAGGGTAAAACCGCCTCTCGGCTCTCCCGAAAGATCGCGCGGGCGCCCGAAGGGACAAACGAGCGATACGCTTCCAAGTCTTCATGAACCATCTCTCCCGTCGTGCCTCCTCGTGTTTCCGAGCAGGCCGTGTGCCCGGCCGTCTTCCTACAAAGGGCGTGCCAAGGCCCCCTCGCTCGACGGTCCAGCGGCGGTCCCGATCGGCAACAAGGTGAGGGCTCGACGTTTTCAGCTTCGCCCCTCCGGAAAAACCTTAGGGTCCTCCTGTTGGGAGGCCAGGCCGCCGATGGGAAAATGGCATCAACGTCGGGACCGAATGTACAAAGTACACGGCCTGAGACCCCGCTCCGGCGGCGGAGCCCGGGCGCCACTCATTCGTCACTTGAAGCTCCACTCTGGCTTGCGATTTGCAGAGACTCTGCTTGGCGCACGGATTCCGGCCGTGCTGTCAGGAGAAATCGGACTCCGGCAGGACCCTACACGCAGGACCTTATGAAACAGGAGGCTTCGATGGAACCACGGACCACAACGAGCACGCGAATGGGCGATTTCGCCAGCGATACCATCCGGGATGTGAAGGACGAAGCGGCCCGGCTCAAGGACGAAGCGGTGAAGCTCAAGGAGAAGTACGTCGACGACACCTGGGACAAGACCCGCCAGTACGTCAGCGACAATCCCGCCAAGACGATCCTGATCGCCGCGGCGGTCGGTCTCGTCCTCGGCACGTTCATGAGGCGGCGCTAGTGAATACCGTCCGGGAAGTGACGCCTCCTCCGTTCCGGACCGTGACGCCCGACAAGCCGGCGCTTGAGGCCGAGGTCACTCTAACGGACGTCGCCGGCGAGGCCGTCGGAGCGCTTCACGCCTTCATGGAGTACGTGAACAGCTTCCTCAAGCTTCAAGGCTTTCGGCTGGAAGGAGAGCTCAGGTCGGTCCTGGTCCGTGTCGGCATGTACGTGATTGCCGGAATCGCGGCCCTGTCGGGCTTCATCCTTCTTTCAGCCGGTCTGGTCGACTGGCTTTCGATCCTCACGAGCTCCCGGGCGGCGGGCTTCGCGATCGTCGGCGCGGGCTATCTGATCGTGGCGGCCATCGTCGCCATGGTGGCCCGCAGCCGCGCGTCCTGAAGGAGACACCTCATGAAAACCCCACCGCATCGGCTTTCCACGGAAGAGCGGGAGATCGAGCTCGAGCGGGAGGTGGAGAGAAGGCGGGAACTGCTGATCGAGAAGTTTCGCTCGCTCGGCACCTCGGTGAAGACGACGTTCGATCCCTTCAGCTCGGTGCGGCGCCACCCCGTCGGCGGCTTTGCCGCGGGCGTCGCGGCCGGCGTCCTTCTCAGCAGCGCCTCATCGGCGCTCAAGCTGGGCCGGAACCGGGACAAGCCCGAGCCGTCACGCTCCCCCATCGCTGCGGTGGTGGGAAGCCTCCTTCCGGCGATCGGGCCGCTTGTCCTGCGATTCTTCCGGCGAAGAGCCGAGCGCTGACCCTTTCTGAAACATCAAGCATGGGCCTTTCCCGGGGGGAAGGCCCTTTTTTTTGCTTCCAGCGTGCCCGCGCCCCCGACCTCTCGTCAGGAGGGCAGCGCCGTGACGATGAAGCGCTTGGGGGACGGGCCCATGTAGTAGAAGGGGTAGCAGGTGACCAGGGTGAGCCGCGGCGAAAGCCGGCTCGACAGGACCTGGGAGTCCTTGGGACCGACGATCGAGATGTCTCCGACGCGATAGTTGATCGTCCCATGAAGCGTCGTCAGGACAATCCGCTGGCCCGGCTTGATGTCGCGCAACGAGCGGAAAAAGCCGTCCCGGTGGCCCGCGATTCCGACGTTGCCCAGCTCTCCCGGAAACGCGGTCCCCGGGATGTGCCCGGCCCCGCGATTGAGCGTCCATCCATCCGTTCCCTCGAACACCATGACCGAAAGACCGAGGTCGGGAACCTGCAACCGGGCGATCGCCTTCGACGTATCGGGGAAGGAGCGAAAAGCACGGATGCGCTCGCGCGACCAACCGGACTTGTCGGGAACGGGGTCGTCGTCCGGCGAGGGGGGGAGGAGCCTGCGATCCGCAAAAAGCGCCAAGGGCTCCGCCTGAGCCGGGGAGGGGTGGTCCGCGGCGGGGCCCTTTTCGCTGAGCAATCTATCGAACTCTGCCGTCGCGGCCGCTTGGGAGAGTCGTCCATGAAGGAGGATGGCTCCGTAAAACCCCACCCCAAGCAGGCCCGCGACCAGAAAACCCTTTTCAAGTCCGCGCAGCGGTAATCTGCGCTTTTCGCTCATGGACATTCCGGACGGAACGCTTCGCTAACGGGTCCGTGTCAGTGCGCAATCTTGCGTGCCGCCCGAATCGCCAGGGAGAAGCCGATCAGCAGGAGACCGGCGAAGCCGATCAGCGGAGCGGGGCTTCCCGTCTTCGGCAGCGTGCCGTTCGCGCTGGTGTCGTTGGTGTTCGCCGTCCCGGTGTCGGACTGGTAGGTCGTGGTCGTGGTCGCGCCCGAGGTGCCGGTCGTGCCCGTGGTGTCGTTGTAGTTGCTCGTGCCGCTGTAATTGCTGCCCGAGGTCGTCGTGGTTCCCGTCGCCGAGCTGCCCGAGGAGCCGTACGACGTGCCGCTCGGATTCTCGGCGGCGGTGGTCACGGTCACTTCGGTGGCGGTGCGGCTCATGCCCGTGCCGGTGCCCCGGATGCTCACCTGGTCCCCGACTTTCAGATCGGCGAGATTGAGGTGCTGGCCGCCCGACATGAACATCGTCGTCGTATTGGTCGTAACCGTATATCTGTCCGTTCCGCTCTCCACCACGAAGCTGTTCCCGGTCGCGTCTACCGAGACGACCTTCCCGGTGATCATCGTGCTCTCCTGCGCCAGGACAGCCGTCAGCGCGAGAACCAGCATCGCAGCTGCCAGCAAGCTCTTTCTCATGAATTCTCCTCCTTCGTGAAATGTTCGCCAGGTGCCCGGTGTTGAGCACATTTCAGACACCAGCACGATCCGTGCCGGACCCTCGCGAAATCGAGCCGGGCTTGAATCCCTTGAAAAATTGGGTCTTTCGCACGCCGATCGCGCGCGGGAGGCCGGCCGGGAGACGGCCTGCTGTAATTTTTGCACGCCGAAACTACACGCTATCGGCGCCGGGAGCCCCGGGCGGGGAAGAGGGCGGGGTCGCTCGTCCGTTGGGAGAGGCGGCCGGTCACCGCGCGGACTTGGTGGATCCCCCCGTCCTGCAACAGAGGAATCCGATCGGGATCGACGGGGACGCCGTCGAGCGTCGCTTCGACGATGGCGTGGTATTCAGGATCGGAATTTTTCACGTCGATCTCATAACACGCGCTCCCGGCGCGCCACCGGATGGAATAGCCGTTCCAGGATCCGGGGAACGAAGGCCGCAGCGCGAAGGTGGAGCCCTGAAGCCGCAGGCCGAGAATCTCCTCCAGGCCGAACCGGTAGAGCCATCCGGCGGAGCCGGTGTACCAGGTCCACCCTCCTTGCCCCGCCATCTGCGGATGGAGGTGGATATCGGCCGCCACGACGTAGGGCTCCACTTTGTAGCGCGCCACCTCGGCCTCGGAGCGCGCGCGGTTGATCGGATTCATGGCGTGGAACAGCTCCGCCGCCTCCCGGCGGAGTCCCAGGCGGCCCATCGCCATCGCCGCCCAGATCGCGGCGTGCGTGTAATGACCGCCATTCTCCCGGGCGCCCGGAACGTACCCTTTGATGTATCCCGGCTCCAGCGACGAGCGGTCGAAGGGCGGCGCCAGCAACGCCAGGAGCCCCTGGTCCCGGCGCAGCAGGCGCGCCTGGACCGAGTCGATCGCTTGGGCGGCGCGCTCCGGTTTCGCCGCGCCCGACAGCACGGCCCAGGATTGGGCGACGGAGTCGATCCGGCACTCCTCGCTTTCGGCGGAGCCGATCACCGTCCCGTCGTCGCTGACGGCGCGCCGGTACCACTCCCCGTCCCAGGCTGATTCGAGGCTTTTCGCCAGCCGCTCCGCTTCGTGGCGGTAGCGCGCGGCGGCCACGTCATCGCCGCGCGCTCGGACGATCGGCTCGAAGGCGCGGAGCACGTCGATGAGGAACCAGCCGAGCCACACGCTCTCCCCCCGGCCCCCCGCGCCGAGCCCGCTCATGGCGTCGTTCCAATCGCCCGAGCCGATCAGGGGGAGGCCGTGCTCGCCGAAGGCGAACCCGCGCTCGAGGGCACGCGTGCAGTGCTCGTAGACGCTCGCCGAGCGAGCCGAGACCTCTGGCAGGCTATACGATTCGCGGCGCGCAGGCTCAAGCGCCGGCGCGCTGAGGTAGGCGGTCTCTTGATCGAGAAGCTCCCGATCGCCCGTCGCCCGCACGTACTGCGCCACCGCGTAAGGGAGCCACAGGAAATCGTCCGAGCACCGGGTCCGGACGCCGCGGCCCGTCTCCGGATCCCACCAGTGCTGCACGTCGCCTTCGAGGAATTGGCGGGACGCGGCCCGGAGGAGGTGCTCGCGGCACAAGTCGGGACGGGTCGCCAGAAGCGCGAGCGCATCCTGGATCTGGTCGCGGTAGCCGAAGGCGCCTCCCGGCTGGTAGTAGCCCGTGCGAGCCCAGAGTCGGCAGCTCAGGACCTGGTAGAGCAGCCACCGGTTCATGATGAAGTCGAAGGAGCGATCGCCCGTTTGCACCTGCAGGGCGCCGAGGATCGCCTCCCAGCGATCCCGGACTTCGGCCTCGGCCTGGCGCGCCGCCGCGACGCTGCCGTGCCGCTCCCGCAGCTCGGCGGCATGGCGCGCGTCCCGTCCTTCCCCCAGGAGCACGACGACCGTCCCCGCCTCCCCGGGCGCAAGCGACACGATCGCCTGAAGCGCGGCGCAGGGATCGTGCCCCGCGCCGAAGCGTCCGGCGAGCTGGCGGCGACCAAGCGCCGCCGGCCGGGCGGGGCTGCCGTTGCGGCCGATGAACTCGAGACGATCGGCGGTCGCGGAAAAGGGCTTCTCGGAGATCGAGACGAACGCGACCCGCCCGGGGACGTCCCGGTTGAAGGGATTCCGCGCGAAGATGACGTGATGATCCAAGTCCGGCTCCGTGACGACGTGGAGATGCTCTCCCCGGCGCGGCGGACCCAGGGCCCATTCGTTGTAGGCGAAGAGGCTGAGCCGGCGGCGGGTGGGCGAGGCGTTCTCGAGCGTGAGGACGGAGAACTTCACCGGGTCCTCCGGATGGACGAAGATCCGCAGCTCCTGGGAAATCCCGTGCGCCGCGCAGGCGAACCGGCTGATTCCCGCGCCGTGACGGACCACCCACCGGCGGCGCGGCGCGCCGCCGGGAACGGCGGTCCAGATCTCGCCCGAGTCCTCGTCGCGCAGGTAGATCGTCTCGGAAGTCGGATCGGTGACCGGGTCGTTCGCGAAAGGCGTCAGCCGGTTCTCGCGGCTGTTTCCGGCCCACGTCCAGGACGAGCCCGACGCCGTCACCATGGTGCCGAAGGCCGGGTTGGCCATGACGTTGGCCCAGGGCAGGGGCGTCTGGCGGTCCGGCTCCAGGACGATGGCGTACTCCTTCCCGCCGTCGGCGAAGCCGCCCAGGCCGTGGCCGAATTCGAGGGGCGGCGCCTCGATCGGAGGAGTCGCGTCGCGCGAGGCAATCGCCGAGGGGAAGCGCGGCACAAACGGAGGAGGCCAGCGCGGCTCGGGCCGCGGCGCGTCGAGCTGCTCCGCGAGCTCGCCTCGCTCGCCATGGAGAATGGTCCCGGCGACGGCGGAGAGCAGGGCTTGCTCGTCCTCCGACAGGACGTCGCCGCGCAACAGGAACACTCCACCCGGGCGTTCCTTCCAGCCGGCCCAGGGACCGCTTTCGACCGCCGTCTCGAGCTGCTTTTGCACCTCGTCCCGGTAGCCGACCGGATGCTCGTTCACGATCGCCACGTCCGCGATCAACCCTTTGAGCCGCCAGAACTCCTGCGCCCGCAGGATCTGCCGCACCAGCTCCAGGTCGTTTTCCTCCGTCACCCGGACCAGCAGGAGAGGGAAATCGCCCGAGATGCCGAAGCGCCACAAGGCGGACTGGCCCAGGACGTTGCCCGCGCGGACGTGCGGCTCGGCGCCGAGCGAGGGGTCGGTGAACAGCGTCGCGGAGGCGAGTCGCAGGAAGAGCTGCGCCTCTTCCGCGCTGATCCCCAGGTGGGTGCACTCGATCTGGCACTGGCTCCGGGCCAGGGTGAACGCGCGGGCCGCGATCGCGAAGTCGTGATATTTGGCGCACAGCGCCGCGGCGGCCTCGCGGCTGGCGGCGACGCCGGTCGTGAAGGCCATGCGGGCCCGGCCGGCGGGCGGAATCCGGACACGGAGCCTGAGGCTGGCCATCCTGTCCATCACCGAGGCGCTCCGTCCTCTTAGCGGCCGCCCGTCGAGGGCGATCGGATCGTCGGGCTCGCGCCCGCGGCCGAGGAACCTCGCCCGATCGGTCTCCCACTGGACTTCCGCTTCCCCCGGCGCTTCGGCGCCGAGCACGTGCAGCGCCCAGGCTTCGGGCTCGGACGCCTCCCGCCGTCGCCGGCGGAACAGGAGCGCCGAGCTCGCGGGGAGGCAGGCCGCCTCCATGAACAGCTTCCCGAACGCCGGATGGGCCAGATCCTCCTCGAAGGAGGCGAGCGCCAGCTCCACGTAGCTCGTCGCCTCGATCTCGAGCGCCTCCTGGGTGTGATTGATCAGCGTGAGCCGGCGCACCTCGACGTCGTCTTCGGGAGACACGGCGACCTCCAGCCGCGTCTCGACCTCCCCGTCGATCCGGCGGAAGTCGGCCTTGTCCAGGAGGAACCTCACCTGGTATTCGTCCGCCTCGCGCCGCGTCGGCTGGTAGGCGGCCGACCAGACGAGGCCGCTCGTCTGATCCCGCAGATAGAGGTACTGGCTCCCCAGGTCTCTCGTCCGGTCCTCCCGCCAGCGGGTGACGGGACAGCCCCCGCACATCGACGCTCCTCCCCCCGCGTTCGTCAACACCACGGTGTAGCGGCCGTTCGACAGGAAATGCGCCTGAGGATGAGCCGTGTGCGGAGTCCGGTACCGGCGGACCGGAGCAGGGGCCGCCGAAAAATCGAACGACGGCCTCGCCGCGGGGGTCTGTCTCGAGATCGGCGCGTCCCGCGAGGGGCGCTCCTGGAGGAGGAGGTCCGTCACCCGGATCCTCGGATCGGCGTGAAACCGCTCCCGCATCGCGTCGCCGCACAGGAAGTTGTCCAAGGCGATCAGGGACATCCCCTGATGGTGCGCCAGGAACGACTTGAGGACGACGCCGGGCTTGCGAATCCTGGTCCGGGCGCGGGGCCCCGTCTCCGCGCCGTCCCGGGGGGTGTAGTCGATCGCCTCGTAGAAGCCGTAACGCCCCTCCAGCCCCTCCGCGAGCAGACGCCGGATGTTGAGCAGCGCCGCGTCGGCGTCCACCAGCAGGGCGAGGAGGGTCGAATAGGGCGAGATCACGAGATCGTCCGCCAGGCCGCGCTTCAGGCCCACCGCGGGGATCCCGGAAGCCTTGTACTGATAATGGCCGCGCCGGTCGACGAGGTTGAACGCCGACTCGGAAATCCCCCACGGGACGCCGCGGCTCCGCGCATAGGACTTCTGCAGCCGCACCGCGTTCCGGCTGCTTCGATCGAGGAGCGTGCCGGGATAGCTCTTCATCAAGAGCAGCGGCATCAGGTATTCGAACATCGAGCCGCTCCAGGAGACCAGCGTCGGGGCCCCTCGGGCGCTGACCAGCCCGCGCCCCAGCTGGAACCAATGGCTCTGGGGCACTTCTCCTTTGGCGATGGCGATGAAGCTCGCGAGACGGGCCTCCGAGGCGAGCAGATCGTAGAAGGAGGGATCGTTGCGTCCCGCGCCGCCGTCGGCGAGACGGTGGCCGATGGCGAAGAGCCGGCGCTCCGGATCGTAGAGGAACCGGAAGTCCATCCCTTCGAACATCGCCAGGGCCTTGTCCGCCAGAGCGTCCAGGCGGCGCGCCAGGGTCGCGTCGGGATCGCCGGCGCCCGCGGCGCGCAGCTCCGCCGCGAGCCGGCTCGCCCACAAGAGCGCTTCCTGCGCCTGGGGCGCGCCGTTCACCCGCTCCTCGAAAGCCGCGATCTCTTCCAGGAGTCGCCGGCTCTTTTCCGGAGCCAGGAGGTCGGGCGGCCCGACCGCCGCCGGATCGGAGCCCGGAGCCGGAGCCCCTTCGCTCAGCGCCTCCCGCAGGGGAGCGGCCAGAAACCGGTTGCCGGGGGCCGAGACCGAGAACGCGTCGACCGCGTCGCGCAGAAGGGCGAGGGTGTCGGCCGCCCCCTCTCGCCCGGAGCGGGAATCGACCGGGGCGCGGGCGATCTCCCGCAATCCTTGAGCCAGCGTGATCAGGCACCCCGCCAGGTTGCCGCTGTCGACGGTCGAGACGTAGCGCGGCATCAGGGGGGCCAGGCTGCGCGTGTCGTACCAGTTCAGCCAATGTCCCTGGAAACGCTCGAGGCGCTCCAGGGTGGCGAGCGTCCGCTCGATCCGCTCGGCGAGCTCCCGCGCCGTCAGGAAGCCGAGATCGCGAGCCGCGAGCGCCGACAGAAGTCCCAGTCCGATGTTGGTCGGCGACGTGCGATGCACCGGCTGCTCCACTGCCCCTTCCTGGAAGTTGTCGGGAGGAAGGTCGTGATCCTCCGCCGACGCGAGCGTCTCGAAGTATCCCCACGTCCTCCGGGCGAGGCGCCGCAGCAGGCGGAGATCCTCCGGCCCGAGGTCCGGCCGCCGCACCCTCGCGGGCCGGCTGAGCGCGTAGGCGACGAAGGGAGCCGCCAGCCAAAGGAGGAGGAAAGGCAGCGCCACCGGCAGCGCCGACGGGCGGAAAGCCGCCAGTCCCGCCGCCAGTCCCGCCGCGAGCAGCGGGCTGGCCGCCATCTCGGTCAGGAACCGGGACCAGCCGTAGTCGCGCACCACGCGGGCCATTCCCGCCATCGTCACCCATTCCAACAGGCGCTTCTGGGTGAACAGCAGGCGCACCAGCGCGATGCCGGCGGCATGCACCATCCGGTAGGCGTGATACAGGAGAAACGTCACGGTCACGAGAAGCTGGGCGACCGCGACGGCGAGCGCCTCGCCGCTCAGCTTCAGGAACGCCAGCGGCGGTTGGACCGCCGGGCCGCGCAGCAGATGGAGCAAGGGCGGGAGCATCGGGAAGGCCATCACCCCCAGGACCGCGGCCGTCCAGGCGAGCGGGCTCCCCGGAAGCACGGCCCATCCCGCCGCCAGGAACAGCGCCAGCGCCGCGGGCGTGAGGCTGCGGCGCAGATTGTCGAGGATCTTCCAGCGGCTGATGATCGGCAGGCGATTGCGCACCAGGCGGCCGCGCGCCGGGATCCAAGGAAGCAGCCACAGGAGAATCTGCCAGTCTCCGCGGACCCAGCGGTGCTGGCGCTGCGCGTGGGACACCACGCTCGCCGGATAGTCGTCCACCACTTCCACGTCGGTGACCAGCGCGGTGCGGGCGTACAGGCCTTCGAGAAGATCGTGCGACAGGATGACGTTGTCGGGGACCTTTCCGCCCAGCGCGGCCGCGAAGGCCCGGACGTCGTAAAGCCCCTTGCCGGTGAAGATCCCTTCGCCGAACAGGTCCTGGTAGGTGTCGGACACGGCGGTCGTGTAAGGATCGACCCCGAGGTTGCTCGCGTGGATGCGCGAGAAGAGCGATCCCGCCACGCTCGACATCGTGACGCTCACCCGCGGCTGGAGGATCGCGTAGCCTTGCGTCACCCGCCCCAGCGGGCGGTCGAAGACGGCGTGGTGCAGCGGGTGGAGGATGATGCCGATCAGCTGCCGGGCCGCGTCGCGCGGCAGGATCGTGTCGCTGTCCAGCGTGATGCAGTAGCGGACGCCGGGCAGCACGGAGAGGTCCCCCGCCTGCACGACGTAGCTCGTGTCGCGGTCTCCCCGCAGGAGCCGGTTGAACTCCTCGATCTTCCCGCGCTTCCGCTCCCAGCCCATCCAGCACCCTTCCTTCGGATTCCAGCGGCGCTCCCGGTGGAAGAGAAAGAAGCGGCCCCCTCCTGCGTCCCCGGCGCGGGCGTTCAGCTCCTCGATCCCCTGCCGCGCGGCGCGCAGCAGATCTTCGTCCCCCGGCATCGTGGCCGCGGGCGCGTCGGCGAAATCGCTGAGGATCGCGAAGTGGATGCGCGGATCCTGGTTTCCGAGCGCCTGGATTTCGACGTGGTCGAGCAGCTCGCGGACGCCGCTCAAACGGGTGATCAGCGTCGGCACGATGACCATCGTCCGACCCTCCTCCGGCACGGCCCCTTTCAGCTCGAGGCGCGGAAGCCGGCGGGGAGGCGCGATCGACGCCGCGAGCCAGTGCATCACCCCCGTCGCGAGCTCGGCGGCCGGCAGGAGCGCCAGCAGCAGGACCCACTCGTCGTATTCGTCTCCGGGCGCGAGCGCCATCGCGCCCGCCACCCCGAGGGCGGTGAGCAGGCCGATCCCCCCGAGGTAGAAGAGCGCCGCGTGGCGGAAGAAGAACCGCCGTCCCCGCTGGCGCAGCCCCGGCCGGTGATTCAGCTCTCGCTCGAGCTCGCTCCGTCCCTTGCCGATCAGGTAGTAGCCGATGTGATGGGTGCGGTAGTCGCCCGGATCCCGCCGGGCCGCCTGCCCGGCGCACTCGACAACGCGACGCGCCGCGCTTCTCTGCGATTCTCCCGTCGGCTCCGCCAGATCCTCGATCGCCTTGCGGTAGCGATCGCGCCCGGCGAAGTCCATCCTTCCGTACACTCCCCCCGGATCGCGCCGGAGGATCTGCTCGACCAGGCTGACCTCCTCGAAGAACTCGTTCCAGTCGAGCGTCGAGCACAGCCTCAGCGTGGTGATCGAATTCGCGGTCGACGCCAGCTCGCGGGCCTGCTCCTGGTGCTCGGAGCGCATCACGTCTTCGGGGGTCCGGTTGGTCGCGGCGAGACGGTCCTCCAGCCTCGAGCGCAGCGGCGCGGCCTCCGATCCGTACTCGCGCAGCCTCTGCAGCAGCCGGACGACGAAGGCCGTGCCCGGCTCGTCGGGAAGCTCGAGGGCCGCTCCGGGCGCGCCGATCTCGGGCTCCCCCAGGAAGCGGTCGGCCTCGGCTCGCGCCTGGCGCTTCTCCAGGATTCCTTCGGCCAGACCGCGCAGGTTCTCGACCAGCGCCGCTTTGATCATGATGGGCCAGGCCCATAGCTCGCCGATGCTCAGGGGCGCGACCTCCTGGTAGGAAGACACGAAGCCGACGAGCCTCTGCCGATCGAGGCGGGCGTCGCTGTGCCGAATCAGGTCGAGCGCCATGGCGTAGACCCGCGCTCCGCCGGGCGCCCCGGGAGACGCCAGCTTGGGGAGGTCGAGGTAGTAGCGGCGCGGCAGGCTGCGCCGGACGTCGAGGACTTCGGTTCCGATGATGTGGAAGTTATCGAGCAGCCATTCGGCGGCGGGAACGAGGGGCTCGGAGCTCTTCGCGTCGCGGGCCAGCAAGCGATAGGCGCGCTGGAGCAGCGCGAGGTTCTCGTCCAGCCTGCGGAAGAACCGGCCGGCGCCTTCCCGAGCGCTGGCCGACGGGATGAAGCGCGTGGCGAGGATCCGGGCGCGCGCCTCCAAATCGGCCAAGCCCAGGATGGTGTCGCCCTCTTCGGCGGGGCCGGCGTAGGTTCCGGCTACTTCGTCCCGGCGGGTTGTCGGGTTCATCGGGTTCGTTCCTCGTCGATGGGTCGGGCAGGCGGTTCCCGCCGCGCAACTCCCGGCGGGACCCAGCCGTTCGCGCATGCCGGTGGGTAGTTTTTTCAGAGGGTTGCAAAGTTTTCAATCCGCCGGTCCGACGGCTTCAGGCCGCCCCCGCGAGAGGACTGCGCCGCAGGGAACGGATCAGCAGCAGGATCCTCGGATCGCCGGCCCCGGGATTGCCCCGCTCGAGACGGCGATCGGGCGACCGTTCCACCGCGTGGATGGCGCATTCGAAGCAGTCGAATTGATGAGGCGGCTCGTTCCCGAGCCTCGTCTCGACGCCTTTCACGACTCGCTTGCCGCACAGCTCGCAGATTGGCATGAGCGTCCTCCCGCTCGCGTCTACCGTCCCGCGTCCATCCGGTGCGGACGGGGACGAGCGCGACGGGGGGTTTGGCAGCAAGCCCCATGCCATTCGAGCCGGGAAGCGCGCGGCGCTCTTGGCAGGCGCCGGGGGGGCGTGATAGAGTAACACTCTCAAACGTCGAGAGTAGGCGGCTTTTCATGTCGTCAGAAGAGCGAGAGTCCGTGTCGCAGCCCCGTTCCGGCTCCGCCGCGCTCGGCGCGGAGGAATCGGCCGTCGCCTCGACCCTGGGCACGGTCCTCTACCATCGCGACCTGCGCCGCCATTCGATGTGGTGGGCCAACGGCCTTCAGGACCTCCTCGGCTGCTCCGCGCCCGACGCCGCGGCCGCCGGCGAATGGTGGGCCTCCCGGATCCATCCCAAAGATCGAAAAGGCTATCACGTGGCCCTCGCCCGGGCCCTCGAAAGCGGTGCGCCGCTGGGTCTGGAGTACCGCGTGCGAAGCGCGGAGGGAGGCTGGGTCGAGGTCCGGGACGAGGCGGTCCTGGTCCGCGAGCGGTCGGGGGAGCCGGCGCTGATGCTGGGCGCGATTCACGATCTCAGCCGCCTGAAGAACTGGCAGAAGGCTTCCGAGGTCATGGACGAGTTCCTGGCGCGGGCGTTCCACGACATCCGCACCCCGATCAGCTCGATCCTGATCTGGTTGCGCGTCTTCCAGAGCAGCGAGGACGCGGAGAAGAAAGCGCGGGCCCTGGGGGCCATCGAGAACAGCGCGACCACCCTCGCCGAGCTGGTCGACGAGCTTTTCGATCTGTCGCTGATGATCACCGGAAAGCTGCGCCTGCAGCTGCAGCCGGTCCAGCTGGCTCCCTTAATCGACACCGCTCTAGGTGTCGCGGCCCGGCTCGCTTCCCCGAAGGGGATCCGCCTGGAAAAGAAGCTTGACCCGCGGGCGGGGCTCGTCAACGGCGACCCGGGCCGGATCGAGCAGCTCGTCCGCGGCCTGGTGGCGAGCGCCATCTCGCTGTCGCCCGAGCGCGGCACGGTCGAGGTCGTGCAGGACCATGATCCTCCCCACGCCCGCCTCACGGTGCGCTACGAGGCGCCCGCGAGCGGGGGGGGCGACGAGGCCGATCTCTTCGAGTGGCGGATCGCCTCCAAACGCCGCGGAGGAGTCAATCTCGCGTCGGCGTACCATCTCGCCCTTCTCCACGGCGGGTCGATCAGCGCCCAGATCGATGACGCGACCAGAAAAAGCCGGTTCATCGTCCTGATTCCGCTGCTGGCCGAAGAAGCGCAGCCTGCCCCGCCCGAAGGACCGCGGAAGAACGACTCTCCCCGGAAGGAGACCCCATCCTCTCCTCCGGAATTCTCCAACCGCTGACCGGGGCCGGGCCGCTTCCCCGGGATTCCGCGCCGATCCAGCCGTTCCGCCGCTTCCGCCCGGATTTTGATATTCGCGAGGCGCTTGTACTATAGTTTTCGGCCCGACGGTCAGACGGAAGCCGGCGTCCGCCGGGCGTGATGGCCCCCATCGCGCGCGGGAGGGTCCGCAGATCCAATGCTCGACGTGCTGGTGGTCGACGACGATCCCAACTTCCTGAGCGGCCTCACCGAGATGGTGAGCAAGGAAGGCTTCGCCACGACGACGGCCGGGTCGCTCCAGGAGGCGCGGCAGAAGCTCAAGGAGTCGACCCCCGACATGGTCCTGCTGGACGTCGACCTCCCCGACGGCAGCGGCATGGAGCTCCTCAAGGAGATCGGCGCCAACCCCCTCACCAACGTCGTGATCATCACGGGGCACGCCACCATCGACGCCGCGGTGGAGGCGATGCAGATGGGCGCCTCCAATTACCTCACCAAGCCGATCGATTTCGCGCGCGTCAAGGCGCTGCTCGTCGGCGTCGCGCAGACCCGGGAGCTGAAGCAGCAGATCGGCAACCTCCGGAAGGAGCTCCGGCAGCTCGGAAAATTCGGCCCGCTGATCGGCGTCTCCGCGGCGATGCAGAACGTCTACGACATGGTCTCGAAGGTCGCGCCGACCGAGGCGACGGTGATGCTGCTGGGCGAGACGGGCACCGGCAAGGAGCTGGTGGCCGAGACCGTGCACGATCTGAGCCGGCGCCGGAAGCAGGCGTTCCTGGCGATCAACTGCGGCGCGGTCTCCCCTTCCCTCATCGGTAGCGAGCTGTTCGGCCACGAGAAAGGAAGCTTCACCGGCGCCGAGCGGCAGCAGCGGGGCTACTTCGAGCAGGCCAACGGCGGAACCCTGTTCCTGGACGAGATCACGGAGATGCCGCTCGACCTCCAGGTCGACTTGCTGCGGGTCCTGGAGACGGGAAGCTTCCGGCGCGTGGGCGGGCAGCAGCTGATCACCGTCGACGTCCGGGTGATCGCCGCCACCAACGTCGATCCTGCGAACGCCACCTTCAAGCAGAAGCTCCGGGAGGATCTCCTCTACCGTCTCAACGTGTTTCCCATCCTCCTCCCGCCCCTGCGCGAGCGGCTCGATGACGTGGAGCTGCTGGCGGAGCATTTCCTCGCCTCTCTCAACCGGGACGCGGGCACGTCGAAGCGCTTCACGGGGGTGGCGGTGGAGCGGCTCCGGGCCCACCCCTGGCCGGGGAACGTCCGCGAGCTGAAGAACATCATCCAGCGCGCTTTCATCATGGCCGAGAACGACATCGGCCTCGACTCCCTCGTCCTGGGAGTGACGGAAGTCTCGGGCTCGAGCTTGAACATGAAGGTCGGCACCTCCCTGGCCGAGGCCGAGCGGCGCCTGATCCTCGCGACCCTCGAGCATTGCGCGGGCGACAAGAAAGCCTCGGCCGCCATCCTCGGGATCAGCCTCAAGACGCTCTACAACCGGCTCAGCGAGTACAAGCCGCAATAATCTCGCTGCCCAAGCCGCCCCCCCGGCTCCTAACCCTCCACGGCGAAGGTCCACCTTTTCATCGGACTTCTCCGCTCGGCGCGCGGGCTCCCGGAGCCCGGCCGGCGAGGCGGCGGCCACACGACCCGCCGGGGTTGCCGCGAAGAGCGTCGGAATCCGAAGGACCTTTCGATCGATTCGACCTTTGCGGCTGGCACATTTGTTGCTGTTTTTGCCAGCCGTTGCTGAGAACCACCATCAGGATGTCCCGGCGGTAAGGCCTTTATCCAACGAACCGATCGGTGCCCGGGGCGCCGCGACAGCGGGGAGACCTTCAAAGGGGAGCGCGCCCGCGCCGGCCAAAGAGCAGGAAGGACGGAGGTAGGAGCATGTCATCCAAGGGGATACGAGCGGTCATTTTCGACATCGACGGGACGCTTGTCGATTCCGTCGATCTGCACGCCCGATCGTGGAAGGAGATCTTCGCGGCCTACGGAAAGCAGGTCCCTTTTGAAGAAGCGCGTCGCCAAATCGGCAAAGGAGCGGATCAGCTGATGCCGGTCTTTTTCAGTGCCGAGGAGATCCGCCGGTTCGGCGAGGAGATGGAGGAGGCGCGCGGACGCCTGTTCCGGAGCCGCTACCTGCCGCTCGTCCGGCCCTTTCCGAAGACCCGCGAGCTCTTCCAGCGCCTCAAGGACGACGGGGTGCGGATTGCTCTGGCTTCCTCGGCGTCCCGTGAGGACCTGGACGAGTACACCCGGTTGGCGAGAATCCAGGACCTGGTCGACGAGCAGATCACCGCCGACGACGTCAGCCAGTCGAAGCCGCACCCGGAGGTCTTCGAGGTGGCCCTGGAGGCGCTCGGGAACCCCGACCCGGCGAACGTGACGGTCGTGGGAGACACCCCCTACGACGTCCAGGCGGCCCGGAAGGCGGGGCTGGACACCGTCGGCGTTCTCTCTGGGGGGTTCTCCGAGGACGATCTGCGCGGCGCGGGGGCGGTCGCGATCTACCGCGACATCGAGGATCTCCTGGCTCATTACGAGGAGTCGCCTCTCGGCGCACGGGCGGACGAGGTGTTCCTCGGCCGGCTGGCCCAGCATTCTCACTCAAGACTCTGAGCGGCCCCGGCTCACCAATTCCCGCAGCCGCTCGGGCTGGACCGGCTTGGTCAGATGCAGGTCGAAACCCGCCGCTTCGGCGCGGCGCCGGTCCTCTTCCTGCCCGTAGCCGGTCACGGCGACCAGCAAGGCCCCGTCGAGCCGGCCGTTCTTCTTGAGCCGGCGCGCGATCTCGTAGCCGTCCATCCCCGGGAGTCCGATGTCCAGGAGAATGACGTCGGGGCGGAACGCGCCGGCGGCTTCCAGCGCCCCCGGACCGTCGTAGGCGGTGCGGACCTCGTGGCCGTCGAGGGAAAGCATCATGCTGATGCTCTCAGCGGCGTCCTCGTTGTCGTCGACGATCAGGATCCGCCGGCTGGTCGCCGGGATGCTTCTCGGCTTCGCCGCGGCCGGCTTGGTCTGCGGCCGCGTTTCCTCCGCCCGCGGCAGGGTGACGACGAACTCGCTCCCCAGCCCCGGCCCGGCGCTGAACGCCTCCAGCGTTCCCCCGTGCATCTCCACCAGCCGGCGGGCCAGGGTCAGTCCGATCCCCAGCCCCCCCGCCGCGCGGTCCAGCGAGTGATCGCCCTGGGAGAAGAGCTCGAAAATCGTCTCCAGGACCTCCGGGGTCATGCCGATGCCGGTGTCCCGGACGCGCACCAGGACCTTCTTCTCCGTGTCGAGCCGCTCGACGACGAGCCCGATCTTCCCGCCTTCCGGCGTGTACTTGGCGGCGTTGTCGAGGAGGTTCGTCAAGACCTGGGAGAGGCGGTCGAGATCGGCCTCGACGACGATCTCCCCCTCGGGCGTCTCGATCGACAGGCTCTGCCTCCGCGTCTCCATCAGCGGCCGCACCGATTCCACCGCCCGCGTCACGACGACCGCGAGATCGGTCGGTTCGCGCCGGATCCTCACCTTTTCCGTCGTGATCCGGGCGACGTCGAGCAGCTCGTCTACCAGCCGGGCGAGGTGGGAGACCTGGCGATCGATCACGGCGCGGGCCCACTCGAGCCTCGACTCGGGCGGGCCCATCAGCCGCAGGATCTCCGTCGCGTTGAGCACCGCCGCGAGCGGGTTGCGCAGCTCGTGCGCCAGCATGGCGAGGAACCGGTCCTTGCGCTGATCGGACTGCTTCAGCTTCTCCTCGATCTCGCGGCGGCTCGTGATGTCGGTGGAGACGGAGCAGATGGCGTAGGGATTCCCCGCCGCGTCCACCAGGGGGAACTTGCTGGTCAGCCAGTAGCCGGGCTTCGCGTCGGACGAATCGGAAGGCGAAACCTCTTCGAGCTGCAGGGGACTCTTCGCCTTTTGGACGCGCCGATCCTCCGCGCTCGCGCCCTCGGCCTCTCCGGGAGGCAGGAGATCGTGATCGCTCTTCCCGAGCACCTCCTGCCCGGGCGCCCGCTGGGCCCAGAGCGAGGCGGCGGTGCGGTTCAGGAAAAGGTAGCGGCCCTCGACGTCCTTGATCGAGACGGCGAGCGGCGCGTTGTCGAGGATCGAGCGCAGGCGCTCCTCGCTCTGCCGCAGCGCCTCCTCGGCGCGCTTCCGCTCCGTGATGTCCCGCAGATAGGCGGTGAACAGAGGCCGGCTCTGGCGGTGGACCACCGTGACCGTCAGCTCAACGGGAAACTCGGCGCCGTCCCGGCGCATGGCGGTCATCTGGACTCGCTTGCCCAGCATCCGCGCCTCGGCGGAGGTCAGGTAGCGCATCAGGCCGGCGCGGTACGCGGCGCGATGCCGCTCCGGAATCATGATTTCCGCCAGGTTCTTTCCAAGGACCTCGGCGCGCCGGTAGCCGAAGGTCGCCTCCGCCGCCGGGTTGAATTCGCAGATCAGCCCTTCCTCGTCCATGCTCACGATGCAATCGAGGGCCGAATTGAGCATGGCGCGCAGCCGCGCCTCCCCCTCCCGCAGCGCGCTCTCCGTCCGCTTCCGCCCGATGTACTGTCCCAGCTCGTTGCCGATGCTGACGAAGGAGCGGACCACCTCGTCATCCGGCTGCCGGATCTCGCGGCTGAAGAACTCGACGACCGCCAGGACCTCGCCGTCGAGCACGATCGGGAACGCGAAGGCGCCATGCAGGCCGTCGCGCGCGGCCATCCCGGCCCGCGGGAAGTTGGGATCCCGCGTCACGTCCGCGATCCACGCGGGGCAGCCGCTGGCCCACACCCTTCCCGGCAGGCCGACGCCCTCCTCGAACAGCAGCTCGCGGCTGCGGGCCGCGAACGCCGGAGTGTGGACCTCCGGCTGGTTCCATATCTGGAGGAACACCAGTCGCCGGGCGGCCGGATCGACGCGCCAGAAGATCCCGAGGTCCCAATCGAGCGTGGAGCAGATCGCTTCGAGGACGGGCAGCGCGGTCTCGTCGAGCGACTTGGCGTGCGCGATCGCCTGGGAGACTCGGTATTCCGCCGAGCGCCGGGCGATCGCGATCCTCCGCTCGGAGATCGCGGCGCTCAGGATGAGCGTCGTCACCGTCACGACGCTGAGGAAGATCTGGACGAGCATCAGGCTCTCGTCGACCGTCTTCCCGAGGAAAGGCCCCCTGCCCTCCAGCGCGCTGCCGATGGCGATGATCGAAGCCACCAGGGTCGCCGTCGTCGTGCCGAGCTGCCCGAAACGAACCGCCGCCCAGATCAGCAGCGGAAAGACGATGTACACCAGGGGGTAATGGGTCCGAAACTCTGAGAAGGGGAAACGGAACGCGAAGTGGCAGACGGTGATCAACCCGGCCAGGAGGACCAGGCTCTCGGCGATCCTCCGGAAGCGCCATTCCGGCCTCATGAGGGTCTTGAACCAGCTGAGCACCACCGGCGCGACGACGAGATCCCCCATCGCGTCCCCCAGCCACCAGGTCTTCCAGATCGACCCGTAGAGGCTCCACGGCTGCAGCCCGGCGGCGCAGAGAGTGGTCGTCCCGATCAGCGCGCTGACGGTGGTGCTCACTCCTGCCGCCAGGACGACGAGGCCGAAGATGTCCCGCAAGTGCTCCAGCCGCGGATCGAATCGCCCGACGCGCTCCAGGAGCCAGGCCCCGGTCAGGGCCTCGAGCATGTTCCCCGTGGCGATCGCCGCCGCCACGACGACCGGCTCGTGGCTCGTGGCGTTCGCCACGAAGGCGCCGAGCCAGACGGCCGGCCAGATCCGGCGGCCGAAGAGGATGCAGGCGGCGAGCGCGATCCCGCTGGGAGGCCAGACCGCGGTGACCTGCTCCGCGACCCCGGCCATCGTGAAGCCCAGCTTCGCGGCGAACAGGTAGGAGGTGCCGATTGCGGCAAGGAGCGGGATGTACGTCCGGTCGCGCAGGCTCATGCCGGGTCCCGGAGGAAGGTTCGCGGCGAAGCCAGGGCGGCCGGCCGGGGGCCGGCCTCCGTGGCCCTTGGCGAGATCTTATCAGGATCCCGGAAACCGAGGCGCCTCGCAGCGCTCAGAGACCGCGCCGCGCGGCGGCGGTGATCGCGCCGCGGGAGGCTTCGTAGTCCTTCCAGGGGTCGGTGCGGATCTTCCGCAGCCGGCCGGGGAGGTTCCGGAGGGTGAAGGAGTCGGAGCGCAGCGCCGGAGTCAGCTCCTCCCATCGCACCGGCGCCGACACGGGAGCCCCGGGGCGCGCGCGCGTCGAATAGGCGGCGATCGCCGAGGCGCCGCGGACGTTGCGCAGGTAGTCGAGGAATATCTTCCCCGCCCGTTTCGCCTTCGACATCGTGGCGGTGAAGCGCGCCGGCTGCTCGCGCACCACGGCCTCGGCGAGGGCCCGCGAGAACTCGTGGACTTCGTCCCAATCGTTGCGGCCGCGAAGCGGGACGACGATGTGCAGCCCCTTCCCCCCGGTCGTCTTCGGGAAGCTCGCGAGCCCGCGGTCGGACAGGCGCCGCCGGACCAGACGGGCGGCGTCGAGAACGGCGTCCCAGTCGACTCCCGGGCCGGGATCGAGATCGAAGGTGATCCGATCGGGGTTCTCGAGCCGATCGGCCCTCGACCCCCAGGTGTGGAACTCGAGAACGCCACGCTGGACCAGGCCGATCAAGCCCTCCAGCGTATCGATCACCAGGTAGGCTCCCCGCCCCTTCTTTTCCTGGATCATCACGCGGCGGACGGCGGCAGGCAGCGTCTCCCCCGCCGCATGCTTCTGGTAGAAGCATGGCTTGAGGGTCCCTTCCGGACACCGCACCAGCGTCAGGGGCCTCCCCGTCACGTGAGGCAGCACGTGGCCGGCGATCGCTTCATAGTATTCCGCCAGCTCCTGCTTGCTGATCCCCGCATCGGGATAGAGGACCTTTTCCGGGTGAGTCAGCGTCACACCCGCGACCTCGACTCGCGCGCCGCCGGCGGTCGCGGCCCGCCCGGCCCTCGACGCGCCCGAGATCTTCATCTTCGCGGCGCGGCTCGCCGCCGGGCTCGCGGCTCTCTCTTTCGCCGAAGCGTTCGCCGCCCGGCCCGCGGAGGGTTCCGTTCGTTTCTCGGATGCCGGAATCGCCGAGACGGGGAGGGCCCGCTCCCGGACGATCTCCTCCGTCTTCTTGTCCTCGCGCAGCCCCTGGAACGACGGCTGGCGGAGGAGGCCGTCCTTCGTCCACTCGGAGAACTTCACTTCGGCCGCCAGGACCGGCTTCACCCAGTGGACGCCGCGCGCCCGGCTCCCGCGCGGCGGGCGCGCGAACGGCGGCTCCTTCCGCTCCAGCCGCGCCAGCCGACTCTGGAGATCCCGGAGGACCGCACCGGTGAAGCCCGTGCCGACCCGGCCGCAATAGACGAGGCGCCCCCCGGAGTCGTGAACCCCGAGCAGGAGCGCGCCGATTCCCTCACGGGAGCCCTCCGGCTCCGTGAAGCCGCCGATGATGAACTCCTGCCTCTGGAAGCACTTGATCTTCAGCCAGTCCCGCCCGCGTCCCGGCCGGTAGGCAGAGTCCTGGCGTTTGCTGACGATTCCCTCGAGGCCGCGGCGGCAGGCTTCCGCGAAGAACTCCGGTCCCCGGCCGACCACGTGATCGCTGTAACCGATTCTCTCGGATTCCGCGCCGGCGGCCTCGAGGAGCTGCCGCAGAGCCTGCTTCCGCGCCGCGAGCGGCAAGGGGGCCAGCGCGCGGCCGTCGAGATGCATCAGGTCGAACGCGAAGTAGCTGACGCCGCCGGCGTCCTCCCCGGCGAAGGAATTCTGCAGGGCCTGAAAGCTGGTCCGGCCCTCCGGCGTGACCTTGACGATCTCGCCGTCCAGCAGCGCCTCCTCCACCGGAAGCGCCGCCGCGGACGCCGCCAGGGTCCGGAGGCGGCCGCTCCAATCGTGGCCGCGGCGCGTCAGGAATTCCGCGCGGCCGTCCCGGATCCGGCAGATCGCGCGGTATCCGTCGAACTTGATCTCGTGAAGCCACTCGTCGCCTGCCGGGGCCTCTTCCACCGGCGTCGCCAGCTCCACGGCCACCGCGCGTGGGAGCTTCTGCTTCGGCGCCTCCGGGGGAGGCGCAATCTTCCGGCCGCCGCCCTTCGGCTTCCCCGCTTTGCGGCCGGCCTGGGCGCGCGCGCTTCGGGCGGCCTGGGGGGACATCTCCTCCACCGTGCGGCCGCTGAGCACGCTCTCCGGCCTCTCCTGGAGAAGCGCGTCGCCGGAGCCGGGCTTCGCCTCGGCGTCTCTTTCCTTGATGAGCAGCCAGTTCTTGCCGTCTTCTCCCGCTTTCCCTCCCATCCGGACGAGGTTGAAGCCGCCGCGCAGCTTCTCGCCTTCCAGGGTGAACTTCATCCGTCCTTTCCGGTAGTCGGCCGCAGGGTCGCCTTTCGGCCGCCAGCGGCCGCGATCCCACAGGATCACGCTGCCGGCGCCGTACTCCCCTTTGGGGATGGTGCCCTCGAATTTCCCGTATGCGAGGGGGTGATCCTCGACGTGCACCGCCAGGCGCTTTTCGGACGGATCGAGGCTCGGGCCCTTCGGGACCGCCCAGCTTTTCAGAGTGTGCTCGAGCTGCAGGCGGAGGTCGTAATGCAGGCGCGAGGCGGCGTGCTTGTGGATGACGTAGAGGTTGCCCTGCTTGCGCCCCGCCGAGCCTTTCGGCTCCGGAGTGCGATCGAAGTGGCGCTTGGTCCGATACGGGCGGAGACCCATTCTCACGCGCTCCTGGAGCGCCGGGCTTTCGCCGGGGTCCGTCCCGCGCCGCGTGATCGCTGGCTCCTTGCCTGCGTCTTCTCGATGCTCTTCTTGAGCAGCGGCATCAGGTCGACCACTTCGGCCATGCGCGGCTTCTTTTCGTGGGGCTCTTCGATCTCCTCGGTCTTGCCTGATTTCACCTTCCGGCGCACCAAGGCCAGGATGTCGTCGTGGTAGTCGTCCCGATACTCCTCCGGGCGCCAGGACGACGCCATGCTCTCGACGATCTGCTCCGCCATGGCGATCTCCTTGGGGGTGACGCCCAGCTTCTTGAGATCGCCGGCGGGCGCCTCGATCGCGCCCGGCTCGCGGAGCTCGTGCGGGTAGCGGAGGATCTCCAGGGTCAGGACCGCGTCACGGACGAAGAGCGCCGCGAGGCGCTGGCGCGTGCGGATCACCACCTTGGCCAAGCCGACCTTGGCGCTCCGGCGGAGCGTCTCGCGCAACAGCGCGTAGGCCTTGCTGTTCTTCTTGGCGGGTTCCAGATAATAGGGTTTCTCGAAGTAGACGGGCTCGATCTCCGCCGCGTCCACGAATGCGAAGATGTCGATCGACTGCGACGCTTTCGGGTTCGCCCCCTTGATCTCCCGATCGGTGAGGACGACGTGCTGCCCTTCCTTGTATTCGTATCCCCGGACGACCTGATCCCACGGGACCTCTTTCCCGGTGGCCTTGCTGACGCGCTCGTAGCCGACGGGAGAGAGGTCCCGGCGATCGACGTAGCTGAACTTCAGCTCTTCTTTCGACTCTTCCGCGGGCTGGAGGCTCACGGGGATCGTGACTAGCCCGAAGTTGATGCTTCCGGTCCAGATGGCTCGCGCCATGGCGGACTCCGCATCATCGTCAATATCACAGTCAATTTCACTCGATCATTATCACTATCACTATCACTCGTCCCCCCATGACGGCGGGTTCTTCCGGCCCGATGCCGGCGCCCCGCCGTGATGAGGGCGAACCATCCGTTAGCTCGACGAGATCGAGAGGTTCGCCTGCACGTCGCGCACTCCCTCGGTCTGCTTCGCGAGGTTGATCGCCTTCTCCTTCTCCGCCTCGCTGCGCACCTTGCCGGTCAGGAACACGACGCCTTCGCGCGTGTCGACGTCGATCTGGAGCCCCTTCACGTCGGGATCCTCGAGCAGCCGGCTCTTCACCTTCAGCGTGATCCCGGCATCGTCGATGTGCTCGCCGAGGCTGCGCTCCGGGCTCGGAGCGTTCCCTTCCGCGGCGGCGGTCTTCACGGAAATCATGTCGACGACGCTGGTCACACCCTTGGTGTCGCGGGCGATTTCGAGCGCGCGGTTCTTGGCCTCCTGGCTGTCGATGTTCCCCGTGAGCGTCACGACGCCGTTCTGGGTGGCGACATCGATCTGATACGCCTTGACGTTGTCATCGGTGGCCATCTTCGCCTTGATCTTGGTCGTGACTCCCGCGTCCGACGTGCAGGCGACCGCGACGAAGATCAACGCGACCAGAGCGATCAGGGGAAAAGATCTGCGTGCTTGCATCGTTTTCTCCTCAAAGAATGCCGGAGCAACCGGCGTTGCGATCGGGATCCTGGGAGAGCAAGAAGTGTGCCGCGATCGCTCCCGCCGATCCCCTGGCACGACCCTTGCTGAATAGCCCCTCGAACCAGGACGTGAGGTGTCACGGGTGAGATAAACAGGGACGAACGGACTTCAAGGAGGCGCACATGTTGTGGACAATCTTCGTGGTTCTTTTGGTTCTCTGGCTGATCGGCGTGGTTTCCTCCTACACCATGGGAGGGTTCATCCACCTTCTCCTGCTCATCGCGCTGGCCGTGGTGCTCATCCAGCTGATTCAGGGAAGGAGGCCCGCGATCTAGCTTCACGATACGTCGCCCTGGGAGAAGCGCCATGAACATCATGAACCTGAAGAAAAAGATCGCGTGTGCGGAGATCATGACCCCCGATCCGGTCCGGTGCCTTCCCTCCGACACGGCGTATTGGGCGGCCTATCTGATGAAGACGAAAGACATCGGTCCCATCCCGGTCGTGCAGACCGAGGAAGACAACCTGCTGATCGGGATCGTGACCGATCGGGATCTCGCGCTGAAGGTCGTTGGCGAGGCGCGCGACCCGAGGAGTACGAGGATTGCCGACGTGATGACCCGCGATCCCGTCACGTGCCGGCGCGCCGATACCGTCGAGGAAGCCCTTCGTGCGATGTCGCACAATCACGTACGGCGGATTCCTGTCGTCGACCGCCGAGACCGCCTCATCGGCATGATCGCTCAAGCGGACGTGGCGACGAGGCTTGCAGAGCCCGCCAAGACCGCGGGGCTGGTGCGGGAGATCTCGAAATCGAAGGAGGCGGCCTGAAATGCAGACCGCCTCCTTCCTTCTGCCTCACCTCCCGGCGGCCGGCGGAAGTCTCTGCGATCTGCAACTTCTTCTTGTAAGGGTTACAAAATGGCCCCCCTGGCGGGACCGGCACGACAAGCTTGGCGAGCCTCCGACGCGATTTTTTGGGCCGGCCGAAGCCGACTCGACGCTTGGCTTCCGAGCCTGACGGCGACGAGGAAGCCAGGGACGCCGATGAGCCGGCGAGGATGAGCGAACGAGCTGCTGAAAACAAAACGACGAAAGGAGTTGACTCGATGTCAGGTGTGAAGCGATCGAATGGGTTGGCCGTCACCATGGCCTCGGCCTTGCTCGCGATACTGGTTGGCTGCGCAACGACGGGGACGAGCACGACGACCCGAACGACGAAGCGCGACAAGACGGCGAAGGGCGCGGCCATCGGCGCCGCCGCGGGCGCGGCGATCGGCATCCTGCGCGGCGAGCGCGAAGCCGACGAGATCCTTGCCCACACGGCGGCCGGCGCGGCCATCGGCGCCGGCGTGGGAGCTTACATGGACGCCCAGGAGGAGAAGCTCGGACACATCCCGGGCACGACCGTCGAGCGCGTTTCCGACGACGTCCTGTTGATCCACTTCGACTCCGACATTCTTTTCCCGATCGACTCCGCCCAGCTGGCGCCCGGCGCCCGGGACAGCCTCGACGAGATGGCCAGCGTCCTGAACGAGTATCCCAAGTCGGCCGTCGTCATCCAGGGATACACCGACTCGACCGGCACCGAGGAGCACAACCAGAGTCTTTCGGAGCGCCGCGCGCAGGCGGTGAAGAATTACCTCGTGCTGCGCGGCGTGGACGAGGAGCGCATGACGGCGCTCGGCTTCGGCGAATCCGCTCCGATCGCCAGCAACTCTTCGGAGAGCGGCAGGCAGAGAAACCGGCGCGTCGACATTCTGGTGAAGGCAAAGGCCCGATAATCGCTCCACCCACCGGAGGACAAGCCCTTCTGCCCGAGGGCTTGAATAAAAACCAACGCCACGCTCCCCGCCGGGACGCCTCGGGACGGCGGGGCGCTGAACGGATCCGAGACCAGCCACACTCACTCGTCTAGGAGACGACCATGACCGAGCCGAACAACGACCCCGATCGTTCGAATCGCGACCCGAATCAGAATCGCAGAGAAGACCCCTCCGGCGGCGACCAGGGCCGCCGGCCCTCGAACCCTCCGGGCGGCCAGGATCAACGGCAGGGCCCCGGGCGCGGCCAGGGTAACCAGGATCGCGATCGGGACCGGGACAAGGATCGCCGCAGCTAGAGTGGCGCGTCTCCGAAATTACCTTAGCTTCGGGACCGTCGAGGCTGCCCGGATCGCAAGGCACGCCGGAGCACCGCGGGTCCAACGCGAGACGGGATGGATTGACGCCCGGCGGCTTGAATCCGCCGTGGGTCGGCCCGCCTCCTGGAACAGGATTTCGGAGACGCGACACGATACGCGGGAAAGGAGGGCGTGATGCCCCAGAAAAGCAAATCGGGATCCACCCGCAGCCGATCCGGATCGAGCCGCAGCGGCAGCTCCGGATCGAGCCGCAAGCGAGGCGGGAAGAAGCGCTACGGCGATCTCGCTTCGCAGAAGGTCGAGAGAGCGATGCACGAGTACAAGCGAGGCCAGCTGAAGTCGGGGCGCTCGGGCAAGAGAGTCAAGAGCCGCGACCAGGCTATCGCCATCGGTCTCTCCGAAGCCCGGCGCAAGGGCGGGAAAGTTCCCTCCCGGAGCCGCAGCCGATCGTCGCGCAGCGGAAGCCGCAGCCACCATCGCGCCGCCTGATTCTCCAACCCTCCCCCCGGGCGGAGCCATTCCACTCCCGCCCGGGTGATTCCTTCCATCCTACCGGGACGATCGCGAAGCGACTTGCGCCGGAAGCGCCGCGGCCTGCATCAGGCCGAAGATCAGGAACGCCGCGCCGAGGACGAGATGCACGACGTTGTCGGGCCCGAGTCCGCCGGCGCGCGCCTGGAGGAGGCGCGCCACCACCTGGGGGGCGGCGAATCCCAGGATTCCCAGGAGCAAATAGATCGCGCCGAACGTCAGGCAGAAGGCCCGCGCCGCGCTGAAGCTCCCAGCGAATCCGACCGCCACCGCGATGAGGCCGCCGGGCAGGTGAACCGCGTTGTGAATCGGCGTGAGGTGCATGCCGAGAAGGTCCGGTCGGGCGAACCCGGCAATCCCCACCAGGATCAGGACGATTCCGGAGATCTTGTACCAGGTTCTTGCGATAATTCCTCCTTGCTTGCGTTCTGGAAAGGAAGGGCGGCGAGCCGTCGAAGGAGCTTCTCTGGCTCGGCTCCATCGAGCCGGCATCCCAGAAAGCCAGCAAGGACTGTGCCACCGGCGTGCCTGAAAATCGAAGCGTGACGCTTTGAAAACGATCGAGTCTGTCCCTTTTGGCTTGTTTCGAGGTGAAATTCGGGGCATTACTGACATAGAATTGGGAAGGATCAGCCGGGAACCGGTTCGCTGGAATAAGCGCCAGGCAGGCTGTTCGCGGGACTTGCCAAGGAGACCGCCATGAATCCACTCGACTCGGAGGCTCCCGACCGGCGACATGACTCCTCCCCGTAAAGGCAAGAACTTGCGTCATCCTGGCGAGGAGCCGGTGCCAGCGGCCGGTGGCTCGCCGGCAACTCCCAATCCCGCCCCCGAAGCGATCCAAAGAAAAGCCGATCAGATCGTCCTCGACGGTCATTCCCCCGGCGGCGTCCTGATCGACGGCGACCTGAACGTCGTGCAGTTCTGCGGCCTTACCGGCCCCTATCTGGAGCAGCCGCCCGGGCCGACGACTTTTAATCTGCTGCGCCTGGCGCGCGGGCGCCTCGCTTCCGAGCTGCGCGATCTCGTACGCCGCGCGAAAAAGACCGGCGCGGCGCAGCGCCGGGTGGGCGCGCGACTCGAAGACGACCTCGGCGCTCGCGCCATCGATCTCGACGTGGTGCCGATGCGGGCCGCGGGCGCGACGGGAATGTGGTTCCTGGTTCTTTTCGGGCCCGATTCGCCCGCCGCGAAGCGTGACGAATCTCCGCCCTCCCCCGATCCCGGCGACGAGCGCGTGTTCGCGGCCTCCCGGGACATGAACCTGAAGCTCGACAAGACGGAACGGGAGATGCATGCGGCCCAGGAGAAGCTGCAGGGGACCGATGAAGAGCTTTCGAGGCGCAACGAAGAGCAGCAGAGGCGCAACGAAGAGCTTCAACGGGTGATCGTCGAGCGGGAGCGGATCGAGCGGGACCTGCGGGCCAGCGAGGAGCGCCACCGCCTGATCGCCGAGATGACCTCGCACTTCACCGCCTCGAGCCGGGTGAACCGCGACGGGACGATTACCGTCGAGAGCATCACCGAAGGATTCACCGCGCTGACCGGGTACGCGCTGGAGGAGATCAAAGGACCGAGCGGCTGGCTGGCGCTCGTCCATCCCGACGACCACGCGGAAGTCCGCGAGCGGCTCCGGCGCGTCCTGTCGAACGAGCCCCAGACGAACGAGTTCCGGATTCTCACGAAGCATTGCGAGATCCGCTGGATCCGCCATCTGGCGCATCCGATCTGGGACTCGGGCGAATCGCGGGTGGTCCGCCTCTACAGCGCGGCGGAGGACATCACTGCGCGCCGGCGCGAGGAAGAGACGAAGACGTTGCTCGCGGCGGTCGTCGAATCGACGGAGGACGCCATCCTCAGCAAGACGCTCGACGGGACGATCCTGAGCTGGAACGCAGCGGCCGAGCGCATGTACGGTTACCGGGCCAAAGAGGTGCTCGGGAAATCGGTCGCCCTGCTGCTTCCCTCAGCGCGGGCCCACGAGTTCTCGGACGTCCTTGCCCAAATCCGGGAAGGCAAGCAGATCCGGCGGCTCGAGACGGTGCGCGTCCGCAAGGACGGCCGCGCCATCGAGGTCTCCCTCAGCATCGCGCCGCTGCGAAGCTCCACCGGCCAGATCCTCGGCGCGTCGGTGATCGCGCGCGACATCAGCGAGCGCAAAAGGGTCGAGCGGGCCCTGCGGCTGAGCGAGGAGCGGTTCCGCCAGCTGGCGGGAAACCTCGATTCCGTCTTCTGGATAACCGAGCGGTCCCCTTTCCGGATGCTCTACGTGAGCCCCGCCTACCGCGAGATCTGGGGACGGCCGCTGCGCAGCCTCTACGAGGAGCCCATGAGCTACCTGGAGGCGATCCACCCGGAGGATCGCGACAAGGTGATCGCCGCCCTGGAACGCCAAAACCAGGGCGAGGCGACCGTCCTGGAGTATCGCGTCCTGCGGCCCGACGGCTCGATGCGATGGGTGCTGAGCCGCGAGTTCCCGATTCCGGGCCCGGCGGGGGAGATCCGGCGCGTGGCGGGCCTGGCGCTCGACATCACCGATCGCCGGCATGCCGAAGAAGCTCTCCGCGAAGCCGACCGCCGCAAGGACGAATTCCTGGGGGTCCTGGCCCACGAGCTGCGCAACCCTCTTTCGGTGATCTCCGGGGCGAGCCAGGTCCTGGACCGGATCGGCGAGGGCGATCCGCAGGCCGCGAAGATGCGCGGCATGATCGCCCACCAGTCCGCCGTCCTGGCGCGCATGGTCGACGACCTTCTGAACGTCTCCCGCCTGTCCCGCGGGAGCATCGCCCTGAAGAAGGAGTCCCTCGACTTGGCGGCGGTGATCGACGCCGTCGTCGCCGGCACGCGGGCGCTCCTGAAGGAGCGCGGCCACGAGCTGAGTGTCGATATCCCCGCGCCGATCCGGCTCGAGGCGGACCCGGTGCGCCTCGAGCAGATCCTGGTGAACCTCCTGACGAATGCCGCGAAGTACACGCAGCCCGGAGGGCGCATCTGGCTGAGGGCGACGACGGAGCCGGCCTGGGGAAAGCCCGAACGGGTCGTCCTGAGCGTCCGCGACACCGGCATCGGGATTTCTCCCGAGATGCTGCCTCGGGTCTTCGACGTGTTCACGCAGGTCGATACAGCCATCGGCCGCGCGCAGGGGGGACTGGGAATCGGGTTGTATCTGGTCCAGAAGCTCGCGGAGTCCCACGGCGGAGAGGTGTCGGCGCACAGCGAGGGGACGGGCCGGGGAAGCGAGTTCACCGTGCGCCTGCCGATTGGCGCCCCGCGGCCCGCCGCATCGCTGCCGCCCGGCGAGGTCCGCGGAGGGCGGCGCGAAGAGGCCGGGGCTTGGATCGTGCCGGAGGCTCCCGGAAAGGCGCCGGCGCCCTTGCGACGCGTGCGGGTCCTCGTCGTGGACGACGTCGTCGACCTGGCCGAGAGCACCATCATGCTTCTCGGCGTCCTGGGTTACGAAGCCCACATGGTCCACGACGGCCGCTCCGCCATCGAGGCGGCGCGCCGGATCCGTCCGGACGTCCTGATCCTCGACATCGGGATGCCTTCGATGAACGGCTACGAGGTGGCCGAGCGGCTGCGCAGCGAGCAGGACTTGAAAGGAATGCTGATGGTGGCCATGACCGGGTACGCGACCGAGGAGCATCGCCAGCGCGCGCGCGCCGCCGGCTTCGATCACCACCTCGTCAAGCCGGTGACCGCCGAAAGGCTCCAGGCGGTGTTGCAAAGCGCCAGCATTCTGCGCGGCCCCGGGTGACCTGAGAGACGCGCGCCGCCGACTGCCTCGGCAGCCCCCCGCCCTAGGCCCTGGCCCCGGGGGGCCCCTCCTCCTTCGCCTCCACCTCCTTGGCCGACTCCTTTTCTTTCTCCTTCTCCTTCCCCCTGGCCGACACCGACCAGTCGGTTTCGAAGACCTGCTTCAAGGCGCGCGTGATCCCGGGGTTGCCGATGATCAACCCCACTTCCCGCCGCTTGTCGAGGTCCTGCTTCCGCAGGCTCTGGCTCCCCACGAAGGCCCGGGTCCCGTCGCGCACGATCGCCCGCACGTGCAGCCGCAATCCCTTGAGCGGATGGACTTCGATCTCCCCGCTGGCCGCGCGCATGCCACCGAGGACGCGGACCTGAACCCCCTTCCGCGCCCTCTCCTCCAGCAGGCTGATGATCACGGGATCCTGGATCCGCGCGTCGTAGATCGCCAGGTCGCGGCGGGCTTCCCGGATGAACCTCTCGAGCACGATCCGCGCCCCGTCGGGACTGATCACCAGGTTGGACTTCGCCGAGGGCGTGTAGGTCTGCCGCGTGCAGTCGGCTTCGAACAGCCGGAGGGCTTCCTGGACACTCTTCCGATCCTTCGTGGCGATGCCGAAGCTGCGGCAGCGCTTGATGTCGTTCTTCGTGAAGTTGAATCCGAGCAGGTGAAGCGTGTCGTCGACCACCATGAACTTGCTGTGATAGCGGAGAAGATCGTCCAGGGTCCGGGCGACCATGACGCCCGAGGCGAGCAGCCGCTCCTCCAGCTTCCGCAGGCCCTCCGCCCGGTCTCCCTTGGCGTGTGCGATGAGCGCGCGGACGCGCACGCCGCGGTGCACGGAGGCCGCCAGCGCCCGCTCGATCGCCTTGCGATCGAACCGGAAGATGCAGACGTCGATCGAGACGCGCGCGCTCCTGATGATCTGGACGATCGGGACGACGCCGGCCTCCGGCTGAACGATCAGCTTCACTCTGGTCCCCCCGGGCTACTTGTTCTTGGCCTTCGACTTCTCTTTCCACTCCACGCCGCCCTTCCCTTCCGGGACCAGCGACATCAAGGCGTTTGAGACGCGATCGGTTTGCACTTCGATCGGCGCCGTGACGAAGTAGGAGACCTCCTCCTCCGACGACCCGCGCAGCTCGAAGTCGGTCTTGAACCGGCGCAGGATCGCCTCCATCTTGGGCCGCAGCTCCGCGCTCTTCTCCCCGAACTTCACCGCCAGCTCGAAGCTCCGCGTCTGCAGCTCGAAGCTTTCGATCACCCAGAGCGTGACGGTCAGGAACAGGGTCCCGAAGCCGCCCAGCACCAGGAGGCCGCAGCCCGCGGCGAGTCCGACCGCCAGGGCGCCGAGCATCACCACGGCATCCTTGGGATCGTCGATCTTGGAGCGATACCGGATCAGGCTGGCGACGCCGACGATGCCGAACGCCCGCGCCAGGCTCGCGCCGACCACCAGCATGATGACGGCGCCGACGATCGCCAGGACGATCTGCGTCTGGATCACGGCCGGATGGCGCGGGGGCGTCCCTCGCCGGCGCGGCCGCAGCGCCAGCAGCGTTCCGAGAATGGCGGCGATCGGCAGGCGGATGGCTGCGGATTTCAGCTCCTCCTTGACCCCGCCCGGCGTGTTCTCGGCCCCGCCCAGAAAGCCGAAATTCTCCGGTGAGGAGTCCCGGTCCGGCTGGTCCCCGGCGGCGAGGACGCCGAAGGCGATCGCCAGGAGGAGGCAGAAGACCGCCGCCCCCCGCGCCGCTCGAAGCGGCCGTCTCACGAGCTCCGCCCTTCCCCGAGCGCCAGCCCTTCCTGGATCTTCGAGCGAATCTTCCGGACGTAGCGCGCCCGGATGGGCGGGGGATAGCCGGCGGCGCGGAACGCGTCGTCGAGCTGGGAGGCGCTCAGGCGATCGAGAAGGCGGCAGGCCCAGACGACGTCGGCGACCTCGAAGTCCTTCACCAGCAGGCGGTGCCGCGCCTTGTACGCGAAATCGACGCGCCCGTCCCGTACGCCCCGGATCAGCCTCTCGCTTTCGAAGTCATCCACGTTGTTCCGCGTCCCGATGGGCCATTTCGTCCTCCCGAGCGATCCGCCGACGTCCTGGACGACGTACCGCCGCGCCGGGAACCCGCCCGATTTCTTCTTCACCTTGTAGATCCGGGTGTTGCTCTTCGTGAAGTCCCAGTTGTTCAGGACCAGGTTCGCGACGACGAGCCCCCGGAAGGGGCGGGTGTCTTCGAAAGGATTGTCCGTCCAGGACCATTCGCCGATCACCTTGTGGTCCGAGGAGAGCCGGAAGCGCCCCGGCGGCGGCTTCTCCATCCCCCGGCCGCTCACGTTCCACTCCGGCACGAAGTAGGTGGCGGGCTGATGATAGCCGATCGCCCACAGGATCCGGGAGACGACGACGTCCGACTGGGCCTCCTCGCCCACTTTCACGGCCCATTCTTTACCCTGGGCATCGACCACGTCGTAGCCGCTGCTGTGGCCTGTCTTGTCGAGTCCGATCACGCGGTAGGTCGCGCCGGACCGGGGAGCAAGGTCCGGTCCTCCCGGGCCGAAGTAGAGGTCCCGCGCCCGGATGTCGGCGGGCTCCTGCCAGAGCTCCGCCAGCCGCTTTCCTCCTTCGGCGGGGCGCGGCGCCGCGTCGCGCCGGCCTCCGGCGCCGACGTAGACCACCAGCAGGACCGGAAGCGCCGCCGACAGGAACGCGCGCCGGGCCGCCGCCGGCCGGCTCATCGTCCGCGCGGAGAATCGCGAGAAGCGCGGCATCATCGTCATCTCCGGAACCTGGCCGCTTCTCCCGGCGCCGTCAAGGTCCCGCCGCCAGAGGCGCCGGGCCGCGCATCCAGGCGCGCGCCGCATCGCATCCCCGCAGCCACTCCCGCGTCTGGTTGTCTTTCGAATCCTTCGCTTCCGCTTCCGGGGTTCGATAGATGACCCCGCAGTCGATCGTCCTGCCCGAGGCGGCCAGCGTCTGGAAGAACAGATCGTCCCCGGCGATCTCGACGATCATGAGCGAGTTGTCGGCATCGTAGCCGAAGGCGGTGAAGTCGTGCGGGCGGAGATCGCCGCGGCGCACCTTGGCCGAGGCCCCGGCGACGAAGTAGTGGATCCCCCTCTGGGGCTTCGGGCGCTCGTAGAAGTGCTCGTGACCGTTGAAGACGACGTTGACCTTGTTGTTCACGAGCGGCTCTTCGAGCAGCGCCCGGATCCCCACCGATTCCTTCGCGTGGTAGCCCGAGGAATAGAGGGGATGGTGGAAGAAGCAGATGCGCCAGCCGTTCTCGCCCGAGAACTCCTTCTCCATCCAGGCGAGCTGCTCCGGATCGCTCGGCTGGTTGCTGTTCAAGGAGACGAATTTCATGTTCCCTTCCTTGAACGAGTAATAGGGGTGGCCTCCCATGCTGAACGGCTTGAAATCAGCCTGGCCCGCGAGATCGTGGTTCCCGAGCGTGGCGTGGAACTGGATCCGGGCGTCGAGGAACCTTTTGTAAGGCGTCGTGAACTGCCGGTTGTAGTCGGCTGCCGACTCCAGCCCCGCGTAGAGGTTGTCGCCCAGCATCAGGATGAACTTGAAGTGGTGGCCCATCGAGTAGAAGCTCCAGAGCATGTCCGCGACCTTCCGCTGGTTCGCGTCGCCCGTGCCGGTGTCGCCGAGGACCGCGAAGCGCACGGAGCGGAGCCTCTCGGGCATGGCGAAATAAGCGAAGGTCCTGGGGGCGGAGGCGGGAGCGGCCGTCGTCGGCGGGGACTTCGCCGGCGGTTCCGGGAAGGCGCCCGGGAGGTAGTCGAGCACGACGCCCGCCTCCTTGTCCGCGAGCACCAGCGTCCGGCCGGCGAAGCGGTACTCGAGCTGATCCGGGACGGCCGGGAGGTCTTCGAGAAGGACCCCGGGGACGGAAGGAATCGACAGTCGGCGGTTCAGCGCGATCTGGGAGGGCGTCGTCTTGTAGATCGAGGGATCGTTCTGCTCCTCCATCCCGTCGCGGATCGCCCCCGAGGCGGGCCCGCTGAATGCCGCCGCGAGCTGCTTCTTGATGTAATCGCTACCGGGGACGGTGAAGAGATCGCCCAGCTTCGCCCGGGCACGCATGGACCTGATGCTGACGGCGAGCAGTCCGCGCCGCCGCTCCACCGCCTTCGCCTGCTCCTCAGGGGTCTTGCCCGCGGGGTACTTCTTCTCCGCCTCCTGGCGCAGCGGGCCGGTCGCCTCCACGTACCTCTGGAGGCCCGCCTGGAACTCCGCCGCGGCCGGATGGACTTCAGCCGGAGGGGGCGGCGCCTTGGTCGGGCAGCCGTGCCCGAACTGCACGAAGATCAGAAGCGAAAATGCCAGCGTCCGTGCTTCTCGACCGTATCTCATGGAACCATCCCGAAGCTTTTCCTCGCATCGCGGGAAAGGCTTTCTCTAGGGCTTTCGTGAGCCGAGCATGCGGAGCATGCGCGGCGTGGCTTGGAACAGGAGCCGGCCTCCTCCCGGGGCCGGACTGTCCGGCAACTCGATGCAGCACAATCCCCCCTTCTTCCACTTCATCATGACGGCGGGGGCGCCGCTGAGCAGGAGGCCGGCGAACTTCGAGAGATCCGGCTCGTGGCCCACGAGGACGATTTCGTCCCGGCCGTTCTTGTTCTTCAGGGATCGGATGATGCGGAACGGATCCCGTCCCGGCGCGAGCGCCTGCTCGACGCGGACCTTGGCCTTCGGTTTCATCGCGGCAGCGACGATATCGGCCGTCTGCTTGGCGCGGACCAAGGGGCTGGAATGAATCACCTTCGGCTCGATCCCGAGCTTGCGCAGCCCTCCCGCCGCGGCGCGCATGCGCAGCCGCCCGCGCCGCGTCAGCGGCCGGGCATCGTCGTCCGGAAAGCGGTGCGGATCCCGGGCGCAGGCGATGGCGTGGCGGAGGAGGTAGAGTTTCATGGAAGTTCTCCTTCAGGGCTTCCGTCGGCCGCTTGGCGGTCCGGAGGGGGTGTTCCCCTCCCCGCTTTTCTCATCGCCGGTTCCGGCTCGAAGAGCAAGGGGCGCAGGGCCGCGAGGCTCTCCGTCAGCGTGGTCACCCTTCTCCTCTCCAGCAGCGACTGCACGCGCCGGCGGATCCTCGCCTGAATCTCCGCCTCGCTCCGGGTGGCGTCGACCGTCACGAAGCCGAATTCCCGGGACATCCGGTTGTACTCGCGGATGAGCCGCCATTGATATTTGCGGAACGACTCGAAGAGATCCATGCCTAGGTGCAGGTCCATCCCCGCCTCCCAGTAATCGATTCCGCGAGCCCGCAGGACCCGGGGGAGCAGGGTGTCGACGTCGATCTTGAGGTAAAGGACGAGCTCGGGGACGAGCGCGAAGCCGAAGACGTTCCGGATCCAGGCCGGATCCGCCCCGCGCACCACGCTGCGGGCGAAAGCGGTGTACATGTACCGGTCGGCCAGGACGACGAATCCCGAGCGCAGCGCCGGGATGATGATCTTCTCCATCCGGTCGGCGAAATCGGTCGCGTACAGCAGGCTGAAGGTGAGCTGGTTCAGCCGGTGTCCGGCCTTGGCGGCGCCGATCGTCTCGGACATCAGCTCCGAGCGCGTCCACCCCGTCTCGATCACGCCGTAGCCCTGGACTTCGAGCCACTCCTTCAGCAGGCTCACCTGGACGGAGCGTCCGACCCCGTCGGTTCCCTCGATCGTGATCAGCGTGCCGTTGAGATTCGCCAGATCGAGGTACGGCAGGCCGTAGCCGAACTGGGGCCGGCTGGATGGATTTCCGCTCATGCCCACGCCTCCCTCTCCTCGCCCAGCGACAGCAGCCGGTTCACGTGCAGTCTCACCCGCTGCTGCTGGCTGTCGATGCTCCGGGTTCCGTCGACGACTTGGAACCGGTACTGCGGCGCCATGCGATCGTATTCCTTCAGGACTCTTCCCTGGAAGAGGCGAAAGCTCTCGACCGGATTCTCGCTCAGCCCGAGGTCCATCCCGGCCTCATAGAACTTGATCTTGTCCCGGCTCCCGAGGATCCTCTCCACCGCCACGTCGAGAGGAACGCGGAAATAGAGGATGAGATCGGGCTCCACGGCGAAGGAGTACAGGTCACGCACCCATTGCGGATGAACGCCGCGCGCCAAGTCGCGAGCGAGCGCCGTGTAGACGTAACGGTCGGCGAGAACGGTCATTCCCGCTTTTAGATAGGGGGTGATGTGGTACGTCAGGCGGTCGGCGAAGTCGGTGGCGTGCAACAGGCTGAAGGTGCTCGGCGTCAGGAGGTTCTTCTTCTTGCCTCGCTTGGTCGCCTGCCGGACGAGGCTGGAGGAGTTCCATTCGGTGAAGGAGACCTCGACGCCGAGCGACAGGAGCCACTTCTGCAGGAGCTGGATCTGAGTGCTCTTTCCGGACCCGTCGATCCCCTCCACCACGATGAGCCTGCCGCGGGGAGCCTCGCGCCTTTGTGCCCGAACCCGCACCATGATCGGCCCCTTTTCGAAAATGCAACGTCCGCTTCGGGATCACCGAACGACTTTCATCATGCAAGCGCTGCGCCGTTCATCCTCCCGGAGACCCAGAGCGATTCCCCGCCCGCGCGCCCCTCGCAAACCGTGCCCCGGCAATTCCCTGGCAATTTCTTGGCGCCCTCCCGCCCAGCCCGCGCCACGTCACGGGCAGCTTCGGCGCCTGCGATTTGTAGAAAATACAGCGCCTTCGGGCGTCCGGAAAGGCCCTGGATCGCGGGAAAAGGGTGCCCAAGGCGCTGGAGCGGGCCCGCTCAGCCCTTTCAGCGAGTGGCATGCCCCTTGCGAAATACGCCGACGTTGGCCTCGCTCGAACGCATCGATCGGAGGCCATGGGGAGCAAGCGCCCAGGCACCCGGGGTTTCAGCAGCCCGGGAGAAGGAGAAATCCGATGAACAGCGACATTCTCGAGGGCAAGTGGACGCAGCTCCGGGGCAAGGTGAAGGAATGGTGGGGAAAGCTCACCGACGACGATCTCGACAAGATCGCGGGCAAGCGAGACCGGCTTCTCGGCTACCTGCAGACTCGATATGGGTACGCGAAAGATCGGGCCGAGGATGAGCTGGATCGCCGCCTGAGCAACTACACATCCGATTCGGATGCGTAGAACGACATGGGGTCGAAAGCCGACGTTTGGCGTCGGCTAGTCCCGCAAGGAGAGCGACAAGCGTCTTCCGGTGAAGAGCCAGGCTCTCTGACCGAGGCGCGAGACACTCTTCAGACGGATACGGGGACCGGCGCTTCTCCCGGCCAGGAGAAAGCGACCGGTCCCCTGAGACCCCGGCTCCGGTGGCCCCTCACGCTGCTGACAATCCTCCTGCTGGTCTTCACGCTCCAAACTGCCAAGGCCTTCCTGATTCCCCTCGTCCTCGGAACCTTCATCTCCTACACCCTCGAGCCGGTGGTGCGTCTCCTCGTGCGGCTGCGGATCCCCCGGTCGCTCGCGGTGACCGTTTTGATGCTGGGTCTCCTGGTCCTCGGCGGCGTCACCGTCTACAACCTGCGCGATGAGGCGATGCAGGCCGTCGACGTCCTTCCCGAGGCGGCTCGCAGGCTGCGCCTCGTCCTGAGAGCGCAGACCGGAATCAGTCCCATCGAGAAAGTCCAAGAGGCCGCGACCCAGATCGAGAAGGCGGCGACCGAAACCACCGCCGCCGAGCCGCCGCCGCAGGGAGTGATGCGGGTCCAGGTCGAGCAGCCCCCGTTCCGCGCCGCCGACCATCTCCTTTGGGGCGGCACGCAGATGCTCGGTCTGACCCTCCAGGCCGTGATCGTCTTCTTCTTCGTCTTCTTCCTCCTGCTCTCGGGAGACCTGTTCCGGCGGAAAATGGTGAAGATCGTGGGACCGGCCTTGTCGAAGAAGAAGATGAGCCTTCTCATCCTCGAGGACATCGACCGCCAGATCACCCGGTATCTGCTCGTCACGTTCTTCAAGAGCGCGACCGTGGGGCTGGCGACCTGGGGCGCCCTGACGTGGCTCGGCGTCCAGCAGGCCGCTTTCTGGGGCCTGATCGCGGCCGTCTTCAACACCATCCCCTACTTCGGACCCCTCGCCGTGAACGTGGCGGTGGGCATCGTCGCCTTCCTGCAATTCGGGACGCTGTCGATGACGGCGGCCGTCGCGGGGGTCGTCCTGCTGATTGCGACGCTGGAAGGGTGGCTGCTGGCGCCCTGGCTGACGGGGTTGGCGGTGCGGATGAATCAGGTGGCCGTGTTCATCGGCCTGTTCTTTTGGTCCTGGATCTGGGGAGTCGCGGGGATGCTACTGGCCGTGCCGATGATGACGGCCATGAAGGCGGTGTGCGACCGGGTTGACGCGCTTCATCCCATCGGCGAGCTGCTGGGCGAATGATCGTCGGGCCTTCGGAACGGGAATCGCCCGCGGTTGCGTTCGACGCCGCGAGCCGGCGGCGTCGGTGGACCCGCGGCGCCTTCGGAGCCGGGACCGATGGCGGAGAGGAGGCGGACTGCTTGACGGAGGCGAGGATCCGCGTCAGGACTGCCGGATCGGCGGGCTTGACCAGGTGGTGGTCGAAACCCGCCTCCTGCGCGAGGCGGACGTCCTTTTCCTCGCCCCACCCCGTCAGGGCGATCAAGACGATGTCCTTCCCCCAGGGCTGGCGGCGGATCTCTCGGGCCGCGTCGTAGCCGCTCATCTTGGGCAGGCCGATGTCGAGGAGAACGACGTCGGGGCGGTACTCCTCCGCCGCGGCGATCGCCGCCAGGCCATCGTGAGTCGTGCGCACGTCGTTGCCGAGGTTCCCCAGGAGCAGCCCCAGGCTGGTGGCGCAGTCCGGGATGTCGTCCACGACCAGGATGCGCAGGGAGGACTCGGGAAGGACCGCCCGCTCCTCGCCCAGGGCCGCCTTCTGTCGTATCTCCACCGGCTGGGTGGCGACCGGGAGGTGGACGACGAACTCGCTCCCCTTCCCTTCCCCCTCGCTGTGGACGTCGATCGTTCCACCGTGCAGGTCGACCAGCCTCCGCACCAGGGTCAGGCCGATTCCCAGCCCGCCCCGGGAGCGGTTCAGGGAACGGTCCACCTGGGTGAACATCTCGAAGATGTGGGGCATCATCGCGGCAGGGATGCCGATCCCGTTGTCCCGCACCTTGACGACCGCGTCGTTTCCTTCCCGATCGGCGGTCAGCCAAATCCTTCCGCCCCTCTCCGTGTACTTGGCGGCATTGCCGAGCAGGTTCGAGATCACCTGCGCCAGCCGGGTGAGGTCGCCGTCCAGGAAGATCGGGCGCGACGCGGCGGTCACGATGAATTCATGCCCGCAGGCGTCGATGACCGGCCGGCTCGTCTCGACCGCCTCCTCGATCACTTCGGCCAGCTCGACCCGCTCCCGGCGCAGCTCCAGCTTGTCCCCGCTGATGCGCGCCACGTCGAGCAGGTCCTCGATGAGCCGGGCCATCTGCTGGACTTGCCGGTCGATGACGCCCAGGGCCCATTGCAGCTCCGGAATCAGCCCGCCCTTGAGATGGAGCACCTGGACGGCGTTGCGGATCGGCGCGAGCGGGTTCCGCAGCTCGTGCGCCAGGGTGGCCAGGAACTCGTTCTTGGCGCGATCCGCCTTCTTCAGCTTCTCTTCGGCTTGCTTCAGCTCGCTCACGTCCACCAGAACGTTGACGGCGCCGAGAAGCGTGCCCGAGTCGTCCCGGAACGGATAGGCATGGGCGAGAGCGGTGAACCGCTTTCCGTCGGGCCGCTCGATGACGATTTCCTCGCCCAGGAATTCGCGATTGTTCTGCAAGGCGAGCGCCATCCAGCATTGATCGTGAGTGATCGGATCGCCATCGCTGGAAAAAAGCCGGAACGAGCCGCAGAAGCGGCTTTGGGGATCTCCGAGCTTCGGAGTGTGTCCCCACAGGTCGGCCGCGTGCTGGTTGAAATAAGTGATGAGGCCGTCAGGATCGCAGGTGTAGGCTGCCGCGGGGAGGTTGTCCAGCAGGCGCTGAAACTGATCTCCCCCCCGGGCATGCAATGCATCGATTTGTCTTCTCGCGAGCCCTTCCTCGTTTTGCTCTTTTGTCATTTCTTCGCTCCTCGCCGTTGCCGTGAAGCAATAATGAAAATGTAATTTCTTCAAATTACCAAGGTCGTCCCCCACGCGCAGACACCATTCCCCGCTCCGGAGTCTTGCGGGACCGGAGCACGACGAGGCCTTCTTCTCCGCTTTGGGTCGGCCGGCTCACTCCGCTCGGAATTGAAGCCGGCCGAGCCGCTTACGCGTGATCCACCGCCGCGGTCACTCCCGCCTCACGGGCGCAATGGGCGCAGCAGAAGAAGACTCCATCGGACTCGATGCCGTGCCCGATGATCTTGCATCCGCAGTGATCGCAGACAGGGGCAAGCATTTGAATGGCGCACTCGAAGCTGTCGAAAACGTGGCGATCGTTGGCGACCACCACCTCGAAAGCACGCTCGTAATTGTTGCCGCAAAGCTCGCACTTGGCCATGGGGCTCCTCTCTTCTCGAACGCCGGCGGCCCAAGCTTGAAGCTCGTCGGCCGCGCTCCTTGACAGGCAGGCGCCTTGCGACCAAGCAAAAGGGAGGCCACCGGTTCCCTTTTCCAACCGGCGCCGCGAGTTTCGCCGCGGCCTCGACCGGACCTCCTCCAGCGCCGGCGAAAGGAACCTCGAGACTCGTCGGCCGCGCGCCTTGGATGGGGCAGGCCCTCTCGGACCAGACAAAAGGGAGGCTACAAGTTGGCTTCCCGGCTGGCGAGCGTCGGGCCTCGAAATCCTCTGCGGGTTCCAGCCATCGGATCCAAACCTCTTCTGAATTGCGCGGGTTGACCCGCGGCGGGCTCCACCCGTCGGGTCCAATCCGCTCCGAATTCGGCGCGTTCACTCAGAGGGCGGCCCGGCGTCTCGTCTGGAAAACGAGATGGCGCGATATCGGTGCTCCGAGTCGATCCGGAGCAGCACGTCAGGGACGATCTTCTCGTAGCACAGGCGCGTGAACGGCAGATAGTGACGCACCAGCGCGCGGACCTCCGCCTCGCGCAGCCCCGAACCGGTCCGGCCGATCAGCTCCTTCTCCTGGTCGAGCCTCCAGCGCTCGTGCAGGCGGTCGGCATCGGGACGGAGCATCACGAAGAGATCGATCCTCTTCCAGATCGGCAGGTAGGGCGGGAGGTGGGCGAGGACCGCCTGATAGTCCTCCGGCGTGGCGCGCGGCAGGCGGGGAAGCGGCGCGCGGCGGCAGATCTCCAGGAGCTCCGGCGCCGTGACGCGGGGCATTCCGAGGCACCATCCTTCGAAGAGCACGAGATCCTGCCGGCCGCGGACCGTGACGGCGCGGGAAGCGATCTCCCCCGCTCCATCGTGGGCCCCCTTGTCGAAGACGGGAAGGTCGACAGCCTCCCCGCGCTTCAGCCGGACGAGATGGCCGTCGAGCAATGACGTGCGGTGCGTGCCGGGCATGCCGCGCGGCAGGGCGTAGAAGGGATTCCCGGGGAATTCCGCGGCGAGCTGCCGCCGCTCGTCAAGGCTTCGATAGAAATCATCGAGGGAGAAGGTCGCGACGCGGAGCCCTTCGCCGGTGAAGAGCGCCACGAGGTAGCGTGACAGGGTGGTCTTGCCGGTCCCCTGGCCGCCCTGCAAGCCGATGACGACGGTCGCGCCGTTCTTTCTCGCCCGGCGGATCCTCGAGGCGAGCGGATCGAGACAGCTTTTCCGCTCTCCGGCCGAATAGGGAACCCGATCAGCCGCCATGCAAGGCCGACCTGACCCAGCCCCGGACCGTCGCGTGCAGCCCGGCGTGCGCTTCCCAGACCGACCGGGCCCAGCGCTCCACCGCCCGATGGTGCTCCGCCGGCCCGGGCGCCGCGGTCACGTCGGCGATCGTCAGCGCGCCGCGAAACTCGGGAAGGGGAGGCTTTTCGAGATGCGGGTGGCGCTCCACCCACCGCCGGATCGCTTCGCTCGGAACGGCTTGGCTGCCGCCCTGCTCGAGCGACCAGCAGAGATGCGCCAGATGGGCCGCCAGCGACTTGAAGGAGACGCAATACCGCTCCGGGTGCTGCGCCGCGTAGGCGTCCACGAACAGCCGGTGGACGCCGAAGTAGGTGGCATTGCCGAAGTGCAGCGCCAGAATCTCGTCCATCGTCGCCTGGCATCCTTCGGTCCCACCCGCCGCGACGAGGCCGCAGCCTTCGCAGCGGCGATCCGATCTTTCCGGCGAATCCATCGCCGCATCCCACCCCTTTCTGCGTGGCTGCAGAGCTTCGCGGGGCTCCGCGTGGAGCGAGCCCCGGCGGCGGCGCGTCTCGAGGGCTCCGACCCGATTTCCGCCGGCCGGCGCGGCAACCCTAACGGCCTTTCAGGACTCCAGGGCCTGGCCGAACCCCAGAACGTAGCCTTCGCGATCGCGGACGGCGAACTCCTCCATCCGATAGGCCGGCTGGATGACCGGTCCGTAGACGACGTCGGCGCCTCTGCCCCCGCAGCTCCGCGTGAAGCTCCGGCGCGTCACGAACCCGGAAGAAGGCGTCCCAGGTTCCACCCTGCTTCTCGTTCGGACTGATGCGCTCCGGAGTGGCGACGAGCCGCAGCATGACTGCCAGCCCGTCCCGGCTCAGGATCGCGAACTCGGGGGGAGACCCGGCGACGGGCTCGCGGCGAAACCCGAGGACGCGCTCGTAATGGGAGGCCGCCTTCTCGACGTCGGCGACCGGAAAGTAAGGGGCGCTTCGGAGCAGCTGGCGCGCGGGCTCAGGCGGCACGGAACACCTCGAGGAGAATGGGGGGCGCCGACTCAGCCTGGACGGTGCCCGTTGAAGAACCCCGAAGACATGAAATGCGTCAGGACCGCGGCAAAGGAGAATCCGACGATCAGGAGGATCCATCTCCAGCGGGCCCGGGAGGCGCGAAAGCCGGAGACCTGGATGAAGACGTCGGCCACGTACACGGCGGAATAGGCGACGTTGGCCAGGACGGAGAGCAGGAACAGCCCCAGGATCCCATCGAGCGTGAGCGACGAACGGGAGGCCGGCCAAGCGGCGAAGAAATGCCCCGCGACGATGATCGCCAGGAGCAGGTTGTAGAAGAGGCGCCGCAGCTCCCAATAGCGCAGCGCGTCAGTGGCGAACTCGCGAATCTCCCCAAGTCCCTGCAACGTGGGCGGCGATGCGCCCTGAGCCCCTTCCCCGCTCATGACCCCTCCCGCCTCCCACGCCCGATGGGACCCGGCCGACCCTGCGCCCGATCTTTCCGCCCGATCGTCAAGCGACGTCCTTCCGGATGGATCGCGGATTCGTGGAGCGTCCGCGTCAAGATGCGTCGCTCCAATGTGCCCCCGGTTGATAGGTCCCAAAGTACCACACGTGCCCTTCCGGATCGGCGGCCATGTAGCCTCGGGAGCCGTACTCCTCATCGCGCAGCTCGCGCAGGATCCGCGCCCCGGCTGCCTGCGCTTCGCGATAATGGGAATCGGGATCGGTGACGCGGACGGAAAGGGCCTGCGACACGCCGGGCAGGCTCCGGGGGCCGACGCGCCCCGTCTCCGGCTTCGGAGAAGAGACCATAATGACCGCCGCTCCGAGGCTGAGCTCCGAGTGCTCGATCCTTCCGTTGGCGCCCGGCACGACCAGCCGGCGCGTGAAGCCGAAGGCCCGGCAGAGCCAATCGATCGCCGCCGCGGCGTCGTCATACGTCAAGCTGGGATAGACGTCTCCGACCATGCGTTCCATGAGCACCTCCTCCGGCATGAGCCGCCGGCGCCGTGCCAGGATGCGCGACGGCGCGCGGGGCCCGATTGGATACCCTGACGAGCGCGCGGCCGCTTCAACCGGCCCCTTTGGGGCCGCTGCGGGGCGTCGCGGGCGCGGACGGGAACCGGACCACCGATCTTCAGCAGAACGGCCTGCCAATGGGGACGATCCCCCCTTCCATGACGCCGAGCGGCAGGTCGGCGAGGCACGAAATCACCACGCCGCCGGCCACCCAGAAAGCCGACTTCGCCCAAAGCGTCTCGCGGGCCACCCCCAGCGGATTGCGGGTTATGAAGACGCGCAGAATCATCCATTCGACGATCCGGACCGGGACGTAGATCGCGACATAGGTCAGGGGCGCGTTGCGGGTGGCGTTGTTCATCGACCGGGCGGCCAGGAAGATGAACAGGCCCAGGACGATGCCGAGCCCGAGGCGGCCAGCCCCAGGCCGACGGCGCGGCGAAATGGAGCCGGCCGTCCGGGATCCAGCAGGCGCACGCCGGCGTAGCACCACCCCACGTAGGCGATCGCCTTGACCGCCAGGTAGATTGCAAAGCCGAGAATCTCCACGAGACTTCAAGATCCTCTCGCGTCTATCTCATGAATTTCACGGTGGCCCAGAGCAACAGACAGATCAGGATGCAGGCCGCCGCCAGATACCGGAATTTGCGAAGCAGATAGGCGGCCTTGTCATCGGCGGGCATCCAGGGGGGCGCCCAGAAGAGCCAGATCGAGAAGCAGCGGTTCAGCGCCAGCCAGCCGGCGAAGCTCATGCTGCCCTCGGGGGACCAGAAGACTCCGTGCGGACCCCCGTCCTTCCTCCAGGCGTCGGGATGGCGCTCGTACTGGCGCTGGACCAGCTCGTCGAACGTGGCGAACGTCGACAGGAGGGCGACGACGAGCATCACCGCCGCGGCCAGAAAGATGATTGCCATCAAGCTGGATAGCATGCTCCTCGTCCGCTGATGCCGGGTCTGCGAATCGGCGGGCCTTGATGAGAAGCAGTATTTTGCCCGGTCACGGGCTTCCGTTCAACCGCAAACCACCGGGGGACGCCGGATCGGCTGTCTCAGGAACGAGAGCGATCCGCCGCTCCGGTTCCCCCGCGGGTCGTCTCTCTAGCAGATCCAGGCGCCGCCCGGGATCGCGAACATGGCGGCGATCGCCGGAACGTCGGCGAAGTAGGCGAGACCGAACGGGCTTCCACCCATCGGCATCGATCGGCTCCCCCAGCGCGAAGCCTTGCCCGGCGCGGATGACGGTTCGCGTCGAGGATCAGTCCTTCCGATCGGTGTTCTGCAGCGCGACGATGCGCCAGCCCTCGTCGCCGTGCTCGAGGACCATCGTCACCCGGCCGCCGGCGGCCTCATCGACCCTGTTTCCTTCCCCGTTCCGCTCCCGTTCCCAGGCGCACAGCACGACGGCGATTGCCGGCGTCATCCGCTTCACCGATTCGACCACCAGCGAGACGCGATCCTCTTCCGGCGATTGGCCGGCCTCGGCGGGCAGGGCTTCTCGGATGCGCTCGCGGCCCGAGAGTCGCCGGCCGTCCCCCGTGACTCCACGCGATAGCTCCCTTCCGGCCATCCTTGAAGCGGGACGGCGTAGGCGAGCGTCTCGTTCCTCACGTGCTCATGGACGATGGGGCGGCCGACGGATCAGGGTCCCGCGCCCGTCTCCATCACGAACCGGTATTCGACGCTTAGATCGGGCTTTTTCCCGCGATGGAGCGCATCGGACCTGGTAGGCGAAGGTCAGCGTCTCTTGCGGCCGAAACGCGGGGACGGGCTCCGGCGTCAGCGCGATGGATCCGTTCTGCAAGGGAGGCTTTTCCGCGTCCGCGGGAAGGCGCGCCACGACGATGGAGCTGAGCGTCAGGGCCTTTCCGAAGTCAGGGACGGCGATCGTCTGCGAATGCCGGTTCCCCAGGTGAGCCCGGGGCTCGAAGAAAAGCAAATCGACCTGATAAGTCCCGGGATCGATGTCGAATTCACCCTGGAGGACCGATCCGGCGCGGGCGGCCGGCGGCTCGAGCGGGTCGCGGCGGATCGTTTGGGACGATTGCTTCACGATGCCGCCGGTCGCCGGGTCCCGGGCCGTCAGGGACAGCCGGACCGCGGAGGTATCGATGACGAGCGCATCCTCACGAGCCTCCTGCCGCACGGAAAGAGTCAGCTGGACGCGGGTCTTCCCGGTCTCGGACTTGTAGAAATCATAACGGTGGCGAAACGGAACCTGAGCCGTGAAGAATGCGTCCTGAGCGTCTCCTCTCGGGAAGTAGAGAAGGAGCGCCGGAAGAAAGGTCGCACAGATCCGCCAGAATCGTCGCGGCAAGGGGACGGTCCTTCCGCGGGAAGAGCCGGTGACTGCCGCTCAGCGGCCGGCTTTGTACCAGGCCTCCATCATGTCGCGTCCCGCTTCGACCTCCTCGGCGCGCAAGGTCTTGTCGAGAACCTCCACGTAGACCGTGCCTTCCTCCGGATACTCGCAGACTTCGTACGACACGCGGTTCCCGGTCGCCAGATACTCCATCGGCTCGTTCCCTGGGTTGACGAACGTATGGGCGACGGGATCTCCGGCGGGATAGAGGATGAAATCCCCCGCCTTGACCGGGACGTCGCGCTCGCCGTGCCGGAGAGCGCCGCTCCCCTTAAGGATCAGGTACATCTCTTCCTGGTGATGATGGCGGTGCAGGCGCGTAGCCTGCTTGCCGGGAGCGAGACGGTAAAGCCGTAATCCGGAGTGGACTGATCCGAGGCGGCGCGCGGGATCCTGGATCTCGACCGCGATGCGCTCGCCCGCCGACCAGGGTGTCCAGGGAAGGTCCGACACGTTCACGATTCTTGGGTCGCTCATCGTAGGCACCTTGCAACCTTGGCTCTCATGCGCTGCTCCTTCGCGATTCCTCTAGCTTCCTTCCCGCAAGACGTGTCCGAGCGCCCGGGCCAGAGCGGCCGGCTCTCGTACGCTGACCATGAGCGTTCTCAGGTGGACCGGGAATCCCATGACATAGGCCCGCTGGCGGGGGTTCAGCTCGAGGCTCACGATCCCTTGCCCCGAGCCGTTCACCAGCCATCGTCCGGCGAAACCGTGGACGCCGCGGCTGATCGGCCTGGCGTCGAGCTTGGAGACCGATACGATCGCCGAGCGGGGAAAGCGCGCTCGGAACGCCCAGCCCATCCGCACGCGAACCTCTCCCCCCTCCACCTCCAGGGTCGAGCGCGAGGGAGGCAGGAGAACGATCTTCGACAACACCCGATACCACGGATCGAACCGGATCGGAAAAGTCAGCGGCATCGCGGACATGGTCTTTTCCTCCTGAGGCTCTGTGCCCGATGGCGCCGCAAGCTCGCGATGATCGGGGCTCGCGCCTCGCCGGCGAAGCTCGCGTTTCCCATCAGCGTTCGAGAACTCCGGATGCAACTTCAACCGAACCCTGTTCTCGTGCCGATTGCGCTCGGGAATCCTTCTAGCTTCCCGGAGCCTGGTGAAGATGCTCGAGCTTCGCACGGATGTATTCTCCATCCTCCGGGATGAGAACGAGGGAGCGGCGATAACTTTGGCCGGCTTCCTCTGCTTTCCCCGACGCGGCGTAGGCATCCGCCAGGCTGTCGAAGGCCCGGAACGACTGCGGGAACATTTCGGCATTGAGGCGGAAGATGGCGATGGCTTCGTCGTTTCTCTTCTTATCCAGAAGGTCCTGGCCCAAATGGTCCAGCTCCGGCTCGCGAAAGTTGTAGCGCGCCGGCGTGTCCCTCCGAAGCGCGCGATACCGATCCACGGCGGCCTCGATCCCGTCGCGCTTGATGGCGGCGGAGATCTCGGGAGCGATCGACGGGAGCGGCCGGCGCAGCTGGAACCCCGCCTGCTCGTTCAGGAAGGTCACGATGTCGGCGAAGAAACCGGGGTTGACGGTGGCATGTGTCACCCCCTCGCCATGCTCCCCATGGATCTTGACGAGCCGCTTCGGAGAGCGCGCCAGATCGTATAGTTTCTGTCCGTTCTCCGCCAGAGGAATGCGCCGGTCGTCGACGCTGTGAATCACCAGGACGGGCATCTTCACAAGCCCAATCTTTTTGTCCGATTCGAACCGGGCCCTCAGCAGCAGGCGCATCGGCAGAAAGGGAAACATTTTCTGCCCGATGGCGATCGCCGAAGAGAATCCGGACCCCACGATCAACCCGCCGGCGTCCACGTGACTCGCGAGGTCGATGGCGACGGCGGACCCGAGCGACGCGCCGAATAGGACTATGTTCTTGGCCGGAGCGTGCTTCTCCTTTCGCAGGTAGTCGTAGGCGGCGCGGGCCTCCCATTCGATCACTTCCTCGCTCGGCTCGCCGGGCGAGCCCGCGTAGCCCGGGTACTCGGGCGCCATGACGTTGAAGCCCATCGAGCGGAACTGGTCGTACGCGTTGGCGCTCAGCGAGACGTTGTCGCCGGTCCCATGGAAGAAGAGCAGCCAAAGATTGCCCGCGTCCGCCGGCAGGCTCGGGACGAGCCAGGCAAAAACCTTCGTGCCGCCGAGCTCGGCGAACTCGACGCGCTGCTCGTTCAGGACGAGACTCGGCCAGGGCGGGACGTAAGGCAGACGGCGATTGAAGGCGATCCGGGTCTCATTGGCTCTCAGCCAGACACACGCCCCGACGTAGCCTATGACGAGGATGACGGCAAGGCTCATCAAGATCCGCTTCAGCCACTTCCGCATCGTCCCTGTCTCGATGCCAGTAACTTGTCCTTCAGTGAGGCGTCCTTGAAATCGCCATCTTGAGGGCGCCAAGCGCTGCCCCGCCCCCGACCCCCGCGAGCACGTGATCGAAGGCCGCTCCCGCCACGATGCCGATCCCGATTCCGACCGCCACCCAATGGAGAGCCAGACCTCGCGTCGCCGGATGGTTCCTGCCGGCGACCAGGAGCACGCAGCCCGCCAACAGCACACCGCTGACTCCGGCCAGCTCTCCCTTGTGGCGGAGATCGTCGGCGACCGTGAGGAAGCCGATCGCCGCGCCGAGGATGAGCACGATCCCGGCGACCGCGGTCCATCGCGAGCCCGCCACGTCAGCCCTTTCCCCCCTCTTCGCCGGGTCCCTCGACGACGTAAGCATACAGCCGCTGGTCGATCACGCAGCCGTCTTTGATGGCGCTGCGCCTCAAGCGGGCCTCGCACACGTAGCCGGCCTTCTCCAGGACGCGAAAGGAAGCAGCGTTCCATTCGTACGGCACGGCAAACACCCGCGTCAAGCCGTGCTCCCGGATCGCCAAGGCCGTGACCGCCGCGAGCGCCTCGGTCATGATGCCGCGCCCCCAGAGCGGCTCCGCCAGCCAGTAGCCGATCTCGGCCGAGACGCGCTCCACGTCGCCATGAAGCCTGAAGCCGATCCCGCCGACCGCCGCTTCGTCCACAACGATGGCGAACACCGTCTCCGGATCGGCCGCCAGCGCCCGCCCGATGAACGCCCGAGCGTCCGCCAGCCGGTAGGGGTGAGGGAAAGCGTCGCGCAAATTGATCCATACACGCCGGTTGTCGGCGTGAGCGGCGAGCGACTCCGCGTCGCTTTCACGCCAGGAGCGAACCCGGCATTTCTCGAGATTCAGCTCCACGGTGGCTCTATGTCCTCCTGACTTTTCGCCGAGCGTCGAAGCGCGCCAGGCGCGCCGGATTGCTCGCGTGACCAATTCAGCGGCGCTTCGCGGGCTTGGAAAGCCCTCGGGCGCCCGCGCGACGCTTCGACGGCTTCCGCGCCCGAGGCGGCGTCTTGGCTCTCCGCGGCTTGCTGGCGCCTCGCTTCACCTTCTTCCCGGCCATGGGACGGACGCGCTCAGGCAGCTCGGCCCCTCCCGTTTCACGATTCCACTCCTCGTAGGTCTGAGGTGAGATCTCGCCCTTGACCAGCAACTCCGCGAACTTCCTCCGCTGCGCCTTGCTCTTGAATGGCATGGGTGATCTTGCCCGCTCAAAGCGATACGTGCTGGGACGCGGAATGTCCGCATCGACAAATCAGATTGTCAGTCATTTCCCTTCCTCTCCGCCATTGTTTGCTGCCAAGAGGTCCTCTCCACGCGACGCGACGACGCTCGAATATAGATCTTCCGAGGCCTCCTCAACCAGCGGCGAGCCTGAGGCCCGGCCCGAATGTGGCTCGTGACGGAGGCGGACAGTCGCTCCCGTGTCTTCTGGATGGCCGGCGAGATCGGATTCGATTCAATGGTCCGGAGGCCGGGGGGGCAAGGAGACCAGGAGCTTCGCGAGGACGCTGGGGTTCACGGGCTTGACGAGGTGGTGATCGAAGCCGGCCTCGAGAGTCCGCTTCTTGTCGGTCTCCTGGCCCCAGCCGGTCACCGCCATGAGAACGATGTCCTTCCCCCAAGGCTGTTGGCGGATGTGCCGCGCCACGTCGTAGCCGTTCGTCTTCGGCATGCCGATGTCCAGCAGCGCCACGGCGGGGCGGAACTGGTCGGCAGCTTCCAGGGCTTGCAGCCCGTCGTAGGCCGAACGGGTCTCGTAGCCCATGATCTCCAGCATCATGCTCAGGCTGGCGGCCGCATCCTTGTTGTCGTCCGCCACCAGAATGCGGCACCGCTTCGCGCCGGCGGGTCTCGGGGGATCTTCCCTCGGAGGCCTCTCATCGGACGTCTTCTCATCGGCCTTCGACGGTTGCCGGGTCCTCGTCTCAGCGATTGGCAGCCTGACGATGAATTCACTCCCCTTGCCCGGACCGTCGCTGCGGGCCTCGATGCGCCCTCCGTGCATCTCCAACAATCTCTTGACCAGCATCAAGCCGATCCCCAGCCCGCCGTGGGCGCGCTCCAGCGACCGATCCACTTGCGTGAACGGCTCGAAGATGTGCGGCAGCATCTCCTCTGGAATGCCGATGCCGGTGTCGCGCACCGAGATCACCGCTTCCGCTCCCTGGCGCTCGGCGGCCAGCGAAATGCGGCTTCCGCGCTCGGAGAACTTGGCGGCGTTGCTCAACAGGTTCGAGAACACCTGCGCCAAGCGCATCAGATCGGCGTCCAGGACGATGGGCTCGCGCGCCGGCGCGAAGTCGAGCTGCTGGCCCGACCGATCGATCACCGCCTGGCTCGTTTCCACCGCAGCCCGCAAGGCCTTCGCCAGCTCCACGCGCTCCTTCCGCAGACCGAGCCGGTTCCTGGTGATGCGCGACACGTCCATCAGGTCGTCGATCAGCCGCGCCATCTGCTGCATCTGACGATCGATGACGTCCCGCGCCCACTGCACTTCCGGCGTCCGCGGCCCCTTGAGGCGCAGGATTTCGACGGCGTTCTGGACCGGCGCCAGGGGATTGCGCAGCTCGTGAGCCAGGGTCGCCAGGAACTCGTCCTTGCGCCGATCGGCCTCGCGCAGGTCCTCTTCGCCCTGCTTGCGATCGGTGATGTCGAGGCACGAGCCGATGTAGCCGGCGAACTCACCGGCGGGCCCGTAATAGGGGATCCCGTTGTCCAGCATCCAGCGGTATTCCCCGTCGTGGCGCCTGAGCCGGTACTCCATGGCGAACGGCTGGCGCGTGTCGAAAGAGCCGACGTAGGTTTTCAGGCAACGGTCCAGGTGTTCCGGGTGGACGTTTTCCGCCCATCCATATCCGATCTCCTGCTCCAGCGATCGCCCCACGAAATCGAGCCATGACTTGTTGAACCAGGTGCAGAGCTTGTCGGTCCCGCTGATCCAGACAGCGACGGGCGCCGCGTCGGCCAGGAGACGGAAACGCTCCTCGCTCGCGCGCAGCGCCAGCTCCGCTTCCTTCTGCTCGGTGATGTCGACGATCGTTCCGGCGACTCGCGTGCCGCCATCCGGCTCGTCGCGAAACGGCACGCCGCGGACCACGAGCCACCGCCACGCCCCGTCGTTCCGGCGAACGCGGAACTCGGCGGAGGTCGGCTTGCCGGCGTCCCTGATGTCCTGCCAGTTCCCGCGCGCGGCGTCGCGGTCCTCCGGATGGACCGCGTTCAGCCATCCCATCCCGCCCTCCGCCGTGCGCTGTTCCTCGGTCTGGCCGGTGAACTCTCGCCACCAGGCGACGTTCGCTTCGTCGATGTGCGGCATCGGCGTCCCGTCGCGCCGGTACTGCCAGATCGACTGGCTCGACGCGCGGACGAGGGTTCGAAACAGCCGCTCGCGCTGCTTGACGGCTTCTTCAGCCTGCTTGCGCCCGGTGACGTCGCTGAGAGAGGCGAGCCAGCCGATCACCTCGCCGCGCTCGTCGCGATCGGGCGTGTACGTCACCCGCATCCAGGAGGGCCCGCGATAGGCGTAGGGGATTTCCACTTCGAACTCGACATCCTCGCCGCGCAGGACCTGGTCGATGTGAGGAGCGAGCGACGCGTAGGCCTCTTGACCGAGAATGTCGGCAATCGGACGACCCACGATCTCTTCGGGCCGGCGGCCCAGGAATTCGGCGCAGGCGCGGTTCACGAAAACAAAGCGGCGGTCCCTGCTACAGCGGGTCAGGAACAGGGGCGTCCGGCTGGTGATCAACTCCAGCTCCGCCTCCTTCGCCCGCAGCGCCTCCTCCGTCTTACGGCGACCGGCGATTTCGCTTTCGAGCTGCTTCTGCCGGGCCAGCGCTTCCTCCGCGGCGTCCTCCGCGCGGCGCTTCGCGCGGCGCATCGCGTTGCCCAGGCCAATCACGATGAGGGAGGAAGCGAAATAGACCAGCAATCCGGCAAGGCCGCCCGGGCTTCTCAGCGACAAAGGGGAATTGGGCTCGGTTTCAACGAAGATGAGGTCGGTGGCGAGATAGCCCAGAACGGTCGCCACGAGAGCCGGCCGCCAGCCTCCGACCCAGACCGCGACGGCGATCGCGGCGTACATCGTGATGAACGGCAGGCGATGATCCAGAAGCGGATCGAGCAGCCACCGGGCGCCGACTGCCGCCGCGATCGCCCCCATCGCGACCAGGTAGGGGAAGAGGATTCGCCGGAATCGCTGCACTGAGGAAGACCGTCGCCCGCGTCAAGCAGTGTCGCGAACACGAAACGTGTGCGTGTCAGATCACGGGCGCCGCGCATCGGCTTGTCGCCGATGCCTCACCGCCCACCCTCGGCTGCCAGCCTTTTCCGTCGCCACGCGAGCGCCAGGGCGAGGATCCCGATGGCAGTCGTGAGCGTCACCACCGCTCCGCCTTCCAAACCGAACGTCCCGCCCGTGAACCGGCGAGGCCCTTCCACAGTGAAGAGTTGCGTGCCGGTATTATACGGGTCCTGGCCGCTCACCGACAGTCCGAGAACCGGTCCGAGCAGGGAATTCCAGGCGAAGTGAACCCCGATGGGCATCCAGAGATTGCCGGTGAGGTAGTAAGCCAGATCGCGCGCCAGGCCCTGCGGCGCGAATCCCAGGCTCGCCAGGGTCCGCCGGTCGACGAAGCGCGCCATGACCCAGGCCGCCGCCACGATGGTCACCGCGCTGATGACATCGAAGTAGAGGCGCGCCTCAAGCGGAGCTTCCTTCTGCCAACGCTCCAGCCGCCCGGCAAGGGGAACGAGGCAAGGCGCCAGGAGAATCCCCATAGAATCAGGAACGCGCCGATCTTCCACGTCATGGTCCAGGCGGAGCGCACCGAGAGGAAGGCCCGGCGCGTCGCGTCCGGCGGCGCGGCGGCGGCGCGCGCGGTGCTCTGCGGACCCCTCACTGCAGCCCGAGCCGGTAGAGCCGCCCGGCATTGGCGCGCATCACCATCGTCGCGATCTCCCTGGCCCGGGCGCGGCTGACCGCTTCGTCGCGAATCATGTCGCCGAGCGCCAAGGCGAGCGCCTTGCGCCCGTTCCTGGCGGCCACCCACGCCCCGATTTCCCAGCCCATGTCCGGCCCGAGCGCCGAGGCATCCGAGCCGTAGAGGACCTTCTCCGGATACTGCGTCAGCCAATCCCTCAGCACCTCGGCGAGCGCGGCCGGCGTGTAAAGCAGCGTCATTGCCGACATGTCGGCGTAGACGTTCGGCTTCCAGAGCATCGCGCCCGCGTGAGAGGCAAAGACCCCGCCCCCATGGATGATGACGAAGTTCGTCTGGCGCAACGACGGATCGTTGAAGACCGGCTCGAGCAGCAGCGGATCCGAGCCCGCCGCCCGGTAGAAATTGCCGGGGCCTTCGAAGGCATGGAGGTGGACGGCCATTCCGAGTCGGCCGGCCTCGCGCGCGATGGCGCGGAACAGGAAATCCTGGAGCGCCTTGTACTCGGCATGTGACGGCTCGCCGCCGGCGGCGTACCGCGCGTAGATCCGGCCCGCGGCCGGCGCTTGAACCTCTTCGAAATCGAGCGAGCGAAGGAGCGCCGCCTCGAACTTGACCGCCACGCAGCCGCCCTTCCGCTGCGAGGCGAGCGTCGGGATCACGACCCTCTGGAGGTAGGCGTCGAGCGTCGCCGGAAGTCTCGCGACGTTGAGATCGGCCAAGTAACGCTTCAGGAGCTTGTCTTCGTAGGGGAACAGTTTCTCGCGATCGGGCGACGTGGCGGCCTCGTTCTTCGTGGACAACGGCAGCATCAGCGCGTCGGCGTAGGAGACCCAGCGAAAGCGCGGCGGCGCGAGCCCCGGACCCATCGCGATCCGATTGGCGAGCAGCACCTCCAAGCCGGTCTGGTCGAGCACCCACGCCGGGAACCTCTCGCCCTGCTCCCTGGCGACGCGCCGCGCCGCGCCGCGCAACTCGCTCAGGTGCGCGTCGGTGAGGTCGGCGTGCGGATATTGGTAGAGCGCCTTGTAGGCGGCGAGCCAATCGGGGTTGTCCGGCCGGAGCGGCGCCGGCACTTCGAAAGGGAGAATCACTTCGAGCGGCAGCGCGTCCTGGTCGGTGTCGCCGGGGGCGACGCTGTTCGCGTGGCTGTGATTGTCCACCGCCCGAATCTTCCCGATGAAGGCGGTCAGGTCCGCGTCCGCCTCCTGCCGGGCCGCGGACGCCGGGCGCATCTCGTCCCGGGGGGCGAGGCTGCAGCCCCACCCGGCCGCGACCCAACCCAACGGAAGAACCATAAGGATCGTCCGCCTGAATGGCTTGAATCGCCTAGCGGTCACGGGCCGCCTCCACCTGCTCCATGACCCGGAGCAGGTTGCCGCCCAGGATCTTCGTGATGTTCTTCTCGGTGTAACCCTTTTTCAGCAGCGCGCCGGTGAGGCGCGGCAGCTTGGAGGCGTCCTCCATGCCGAGCGGCATGACGGCGCCGTCGAAATCCGAGCCGAGCCCGACATGATCGACCCCCGCGATCTGCGCCGCGTGATCGAGGTGCTCGAGGATCTTCTCCCACGTGGCCTTCGGGAGGTGACCCGAGCCCATGGCTTCGTAGTAGAGCCGCTGGATCTCGAAGATCTTGCAGGCCTCGTCCTTGGCGCATTTGGCGTTCGCCTCCGTCTCGGCCGTGGCGTGCATGTTGACGGCTTGCGAGGCGGATCGGACTTCCTCGCTCACGAACTCGGCGTTGAAATTGATCATGATGACGCCGCCGTTCTTGGCGAGCGCCCGCAGCATGTCGTCGGTCATGTTGCGCGGGTGGTTGCAGACGGCGCGACACGACGAATGCGAGGCGATGACCGGCGCTGCGCTCGCCGCCAGCGCGTCGTAGAACGTCTTGTCGGACACGTGGGAGACGTCGACCATGACGCCCAGGCGGTTCATCTCGCGCACGACTTCCTTGCCGAACGGCGTGAGGCCGTCGTGGGCCGGCTGGTCGCCCGAGGAGTCGGCCCAACTGGTGTTCAGCGAGTGCGTCAGCGTCATGTAGCGCACGCCCAGCGTCGCGTACTCCCGCAGCAGGCCCAGATCGTCGTCGATCATGTGGCCGCCTTCGATCCCCATGAGCGCCGCGATCTTCCCCTGCGCCGCCGCCCGCCGGATGCCGGCGACCGAGGTCGCCAGCACCAGGTCCTTCGGATGCGTCCGGACCGCTTCCCGCACCCTGTCGATCTGCTGCAGCGCGCGTCTCGCGGCGTGCGGTCCGTCGACGTCCCCCGGCACCCAGATCGAGAAGAACAGCGCATCCAGTCCCCCCGCGCGCATCCGCGGGATGTCGATGGCTCCGTTCTCGTTCCGCCGGCCGATGTCGAAACCCTTCTCGAACACCATCCGCTGCGGCGTGTCGTCGTGCGTGTCGATGACGATCGCCCGGTCGTGGACCTGGCGCGCGCGCTCCGTCACTTCCTCGGGCTGATCCGATGCCCGGGCCGGGTTCGATGGTCCGCCGAACAGAATCAGCACACTGAATGCCAGCGTCGCCAGATTTCGAGTCAAACGCCCTCCCCGTGATTCCGCGATTGAGCGGAGGCCCGCCCGAGGGACTCCTCGGCGTCGCGCCGGCGTGGCGCGTGCGGAAGCGCCGACGAGCCGCGGGCCCGGGCGAGGATCAAGTTCAGCAACACCCACTGCCACCCGACGAGGGCGACTCCGATTAGGTTCGAAGCGCTCTGGATTCCTCCCGAACGGAACATCACGACCTCGAGCGGAATGAGAAACACGCAAAGCAGCAGGCGGGCGCGTGTCGCCCGCGTCCATACCCATGGCACCGGTTCTTGCGCTCGCCGGACAGGGACGTCCCGCACGACCCAGAAGATCGCCGCCGTGGCGAAGCCGCAAAACAAGACGGGGCCGACCAGGGCCAGGGAGACGTCGAGGCCAACCGTCGCTCCTTCGAAGCGAAAGCCTCGCGGATTGTTCCAGGCCGCATAGGTCACGGCCACCGCCAGCGGCAGATGAAAGGCGAGCAGCAACCCATGAAACGGCGGGCGACCGCCCCGCCAGCCGAAATATAGAAGTGCGATGACGAAAGCCGCCGCCGGAACGAGCATCCAGTAGTCCCCGCCGATTCCATGACCGCCAATTCCATCCGCCAGGGCCCACTGGTACGCGCTTCCCTGCGTCGCGCCGCGCACCAGCGGCAACCATACGAGGATCCCTGAAACCAGGGCGGTCCAGCACAGAATCGCCGCCCGGAGGGGATCTTTTCGCCGCGTCAAGATAACTACCTCCTCGAAGGATGTCCCGACTCCAGCCTCAGGCCCCTCAGGCATGCATCCGAGGAACGGCGTCTAGGGGGACTCCGCCGGCGGGATTCTGTACGTCCCGCGTGCGTGCTCCACCTTGGGCTCGCCGTGCGCCGACCACTTCGTCTCGCATTCCGACTTGTCCTGGTGCATGTGCGGGAGCCACGGTCCCTCCAGCTCCTCCGTCCCGCCGGCGGGATCCTTCACGACCCAACGGAGCTTATCGGGGTTCGCTTTCACTACTTCGAGCTTCGGGCATGGGGGCAAGTCGTACTTCATCGGGGCCCCGGCGACGGGCTTCCGCGCGCTGACCTGCTTGAGCGAGGCCGACAGGTAGACGACATCGCCCTTGCTCGGCCAGGTTTTCTCGGCGGCAACGGCCGCCAAAGCGAAGAGCAAACCCAGCGTCACTGCGATTGGCTTCATGTCCTTTATTCCTCCTTCCATTGAACCGATGTCCCCTTCATCCTCGCCGCGGATAGCCGTAGGCGGTATGCATGGTTTACGCCGAGGATGACGGCGCCGCGGGCGGGGACGAGGGCGCGCGGCCGAAGAGCTGCCGGACCGATTCCTTCTGCAGCGCGATGATGGTGAACACGCCCAAGACGGTGCCGAAAGGCATGAACGTGCAGCTGAACGCCGCGACCACGAGACAATAGACGTAATGCCGGTGCTGGGACAGGTACCTGCCGGCGAGCGCCACGCCCAGCGCGAATGCCAAGCCCATCAAGAAGAACAGCGTTCCGATCGCGATGAACATCCATCCCATCGGCCGGAGCATCGGGTCCGGATGGGTTGGATTCATCCTGCCGCACAACATCAGGGAGCCGATAGCCACGTAGAACAGCGGGAAGAACGAAAAGAGTCCGCCAAGCGCCGCCACGACGTAGTGGAAGATCGACAGCAGCCTCAGGTTTTCTTCGTCACGGCTCATGCTCGTCTCCCATCATCACCACTTCGGGACCGTGTAGCTGGCGCTGTTCCTTCAAATCATCATTCAACGGACCCAGAATCGATCTCCGGCTCGGAGTCGAAGTCGCACCACTCGTCGATCGGAGCGGGAGTCTCCTCGAGTTTCTTGAGAAGCCCCGGGAGCGCGTCCTCCCGCGGGAGGAACTCCTCCACCGGCGCCGCCACTTTCTCGGCCGACAGCGGCGGACATTCCAGATCGCCCGAGATGAAGCCCAGGAACACCGCCTGGGGCAAGATGCAGGAGCGGACGACTGCTGATGCGCCCTCCCCAAAATGGGTAAGGACGATTCTAACGAAGCGCATCCTCGGTCAAGACAATTCGCCGGATGCTGCGTTTGTCATCAAATGGAACTGCAAACTCAGGTCCTTCCTCACCCGTAAGTAAGTCGATTTCCGGTTCTTTAGATGTATTCAGAAGATCGACGTAGGTACCGTAATCGAGGGTATAGATGTTATAGCGGATACCGGGATTGTCCTTGTCCGCGTAACCGCGTTGCATGTGGTGTAGGACGCGCGCATCAAAGAGTCGCTGAACCATGACGTGTCGTTCAAGCTCGCGCGGAAGTAGAAAAGAGCGGGCCTTCCTTTTACCAATCACCTCGTCAACGATCCTCTGAAGTACGCCTTGCAACTGTGAATCGAGGTGTTGCGCCTTATCCTGTTCGAACCACTGACGCGCGGCTTCGATGATTGCACGCCGGTCGATGCTATCACGTTCGCGCCTATGGGAATCAAAGAAGGCTTTCGTGAAGATGTTGATCAAGTCGCGGACCACTCCCTCTGCGGCCCGGGCGAGTTCCTTGAACGTTTCACGCTCCGTAAACAAGCGAGAGGCCAGATCTGCGCCACTCGTCACCTTGTAGTTTTTAGAAATGTAACCTTCAGGTAATTCCGACAGCAGGTGCCGATAAAGCATATCAGCGAACGCACTCGTAATACCGTCCGGATTCCTGTCGAACACGTAGTAGTCATCAAGATCGGCCGCAGTTGAAACATCAGCCCCTAGTTCAAAGCCGACGAGTCGTCCATTGTCCGAGATCGAGAAGCGCGAACGATACTCGAGCGAGGCAATCTTCAAGACCGCGCTTGTCACAGGGAGAACTCCACGCTTCAGGAACTCCGCCAGATAAGGCTGCACATCCTCAGGTAGAGAGGACCACTCGTCCAGGAGCAGATAGAGCTCAGTATCAGCGAGCTTAAGAACGTTGGACAGGGCGTTGTGCAGGTTTGGAAAGAGAATGCGGTTATCGGATTCGATCGCGAATTGTGTCACGGTAGCAGTTTTTTGCTGGCTACTTCCCTCAGCCTTCAGCTCTGCCATGACACCTGCGGACGTAACTCCGATCTTTCCACCACTCGCATCTGAACTACTCGCCTCTTCCGATTGAGTGATGGCTTTGGGTATCGATGTCTGCCCCTGGACAAAGGCATCAGCTAGTTTCGAAAGGGCTTCTAACGCTTCATTTGCTTTAGATGTTGGTTTATCCACAATGTGTTCAAGGAGCTCATTATGAAGTTCCGAGAGAACGTCGCGGAACAGCGCTAGGCAGCGAGTGCCAATAGGAAGAGATGTGTCCGAGAACTGCGCAGTGCTCCCCAAGGTGCGTGCGTCGAGGTACACAACCGTGTTTCTGGCAACTTCTCGCAGCCTTGAATGCAGGACTCGAAAGACATGCGTCTTGCCCCGTACCACGTCGTCCATACAGAATTTGATTATTCCGGTTTTCAAGCTGCGGCAGAATTCCGACATCGACGAAGGTGTGAACTAGTTTGGCTAGATCTTCCTGACGCTCAGAACGCTGCAGAATCTGGGACACGCCTCTCATCAGGTTTGGGTCTTTGACCATTGGATGCGTCCCCAAGCAAATTATTTAGGTCCCAAAGCCATTTGTACTAAGCATCTAGCTGTCCGATAGTTGAGTGCGCATCGGGCATCACCTGTGTCTGCGCACAACCTCTCGGCACAGCAAGTGGCCATCGCTGCATCTCCAGTATTGTGTCAGCCTTGGCGTTGCCGATCGCGGGATCCTCCGGCACGCCGCTCGACGTGGCGAGTCCAGAACGATTCGCGCCCCGCGTGGGTCTCCTTCATTTGGCGGCGTCCACCATGTAAAAGAACGAGCTCACGATGAAAAGCTGATGAATCGCATCGGCTCTGGTGAGCTGAATGTTCTCATGAGCACCTGGGTTTCTTATGCCAGTCATAGCGCCGGCAAGGATCTGCATCCAGCCAATCTGTATGTCGCGTCCTGCGGAAGTATCCAGATTGGCGAGACGGATGATCGGCGTCCTAGGTGAGAATACGCGGAGCATCAATTTCGATCCATCTAAGTCCGAAGGAATCGATCCCTTACTCTTTTCCTTTACGACCGCAGTGAATTCCTTCAGACCTGTCTGGATCGCATCTACGTAGTGTGCGTTGTCGAATCGGCCTTTTGCTACGACTCGTAGCCGAGGATGTAGCAAGGACCAGATATCTGTTTGTTCCGCTGAAAGCTTGGCGTACCGCAGGGCCGACAGATCGATATAACCAATACCCCGGCATGATCGGCAGATCTCACCCATAAAGAATCCACTTTCTCCCCATCCTCGACCACTGCCGCTGCAGGCACGACAGGTGAGGCCTATTTCGCTTGTGGGAGGGACGATGTTGACAGCACTGCCGTCGCACACCGGGCATGGATCGATGGGAATATACTCACCGGACTCGTCATCGGTCCGTGGGAACCAACCGCTACCAGCGCAGAAAGCGCACTCAAGTGCTGTGGCTCCATCTAGAAAAGTTGCAACCCTCTTGGGTCCATCCAGCGTCTTGCCCATTGCTCCTCACTCTCAATGATTACGGCATTTCGAAGCTGCTAGCGGCATGGTTTGCTATCGTCAATCTGCTTGATTCTTCATCGCCGTGTGAGGCCACCGCCACTTTCTCCATTCTCGGCAGCCTCCATTTACCTCATATTTGTAAGCAAAACTATAAATCCAGCCGAAGTTCGGAGGCAAGGTGGTCTAGCGAAGAGCCGGGATTGGTCACTTCGTTATATGATGTTTCCCCATGGAAAGGTTTCTCGGGAAGGAGCGGTTCTCCGACCTGATCGTAGTGATCCTGGGAGGAGGCCGGGGGGCGCGTCTTGATCCGCTGACGCGGAAGCGGAGCAAGCCGGCGGTGCCGATCGCCGGGAAGTACCGCCTCATCGACGTCACCATCAGCAACGCCATCAACTCCGGGATGGAGCGGATGTTCCTGCTCACGCAGTTCAACTCCGTCTCCCTGCACCGGCACATTGTCCGCACCTACAAGTTCGACTTCTTCTCGCGGGGCTACGTCCAGATCCTGGCGGCGCGGCAGACGCCGGAGCGCGAGATCTGGTTCCAGGGGACGGCCGACGCGGTGCGGCAGAACCTGGAGATCATCGAGCAGACGCGCGGCGACGACGTCCTGATCCTGGCGGGGGATCACATGTACCGGATGGACTACCGGGACATGTACCGGGATCACGTCGTGAACGAGGCCGACATCACGCTGGCGGTCCATCCCGCTTCGGAGGAAGCCATCGGGAGCCTCGGGGCGGTGCGAGTGGACGACGCCGGCCGGGTCGTCGAATTTCGCGAAAAGCCGGGGGATGCCGCAGCCCGCGAAGGCATGGAGCTGACGCCGCGGCTGCAGCGCCAGTACGGGGTCGCCACCGGGCAGCCCTACCTCGGCTCGATGGGGATCTACATCTTCAAGAAGGAAGTCCTGATGGGATGCCTCTCGGGGGATCGGCACGATTTCGGACGCCACATCCTCCCGGAAGGCGTCGGGCAGCTCCGGATCCAGGCGCACTTCCATCACGGCTACTGGCGGGACATCGGCACGATCGCCGCCTTCTACGACGCCCACATGGACCTCCTCCAGCCGAACCCGCCGTTCTCCTTCAACGACCCGGGCTGGCCTTTCTACACGCACCCGCGCTACCTGCCGGCCTCGCGGATCACCGGTTGCCGGTTCGAGCGGACCGTCCTGGCCGAAGGGGGCGTCCTGGTCGACTCCACGTTCGAAGACTCGATCATCGGTATCCGGTCGGTGATCCGCAAAGCGACGATCCGGCAATCGTTGATCATGGGCTCGGACGCCTATCCGCCCGAGGCGCCGCCGAACGCACCGCCCGTCGGCATCGGCGAGGGGAGCGTCATCGAGAAGGCGATCGTGGACAAGAACGCCCGGATCGGCCGGGAGGTGCGGATCCTGAACCAACGGAACATCCTCGAGGCCGAAGGATCGGGCTACGTGATCCGGGAAGGGATCCTGGTCGTGCCCAAGAACGCCGTCATCCCCGACGGAACCACGATCTGACTCGCATGGAGCTCCACGCCTCCCGCGAAGCTCGCCGCCTTTATCGACTCGATGATTTCCATTTCTCCGCCTCGGGGACGCTGCTGCTTCCCGATTTCGACGCGGCGCGGGCCGTGGCCGAGCGGATCAACGCGGGAGCCAAATCTCAGGCGGGCGGCACGGCCGCGGCGACCTCCCGCAGGGGGGCACCCGCGGTCTCCAGCGGGTCGATCCCGCCGGTCAAAGCATGGCAGCTCCACGCGATGGGGCTCATCAATGAAATCTTCCACTACCTCATCCAGCTCTACCGGGAATCGCGCAAGCCGTCGGTCCTGCGCGAGGCGCTTGCCGCCGCCGGGGAGCGCCTGCGCGATCCCTCACTCGAGACGGCGCTCGATCGAATCGTCGGAGAGTTTCCTCCCGCCGCCGGCCATGGCGGCGAGGGGATCGCCGAGTTGTTCCCGGCCGCTGCCGAAGGCCTCGAGACCCCGGAGCTGATCCTCCAGGAAGCACTCGTCCTGTGGCTGGCGAACGTCAACCCGGCGTTCGCGCCCGGAAAGCCCCTCTTCGACGACGCCATCCTGAGAGGATCGGGTTATCGCGAGCTGATGGAGGAGCTGCATCGGTTCTTCGAAGGCCAGCCGCCGTTCGGCCCCGACGACCAGAACCTGATCGACATGCTCCGCTCGCCCGCTCTTGCCTCCCCCGATTCCCTCCAGGGACAACTCGAGTACATCTGGAAGCGCTGGGGCTACCTCCTCACCGGATTCCGGCACCTGCACCGGCTTCTCTCGGCGCTGGATTGGATTCGCGAGGAGGAGACGCCCCGAGCCGGAGGGGGGGCGCGCGCGACCGTCCCGGTCCCCGATTTCCTCGACCTGCAGGCGGAGGCGGAGAGGTTCTCCGCCGATCGCGACTGGATGCCGCGCGTCGTGCTCCTTGCCAAGAACACGCACGTATGGCTGGAGCAGCTTTCGCGGAAGCACGGCCGGTGGATCCAGCGGCTCGACCAGGTTCCCGACGAGGAGCTGGAGCTGCTCAAGCGGCGCGGCTTCACGGGGCTCTGGCTGATCGGGGTGTGGGAGCGGAGCAAGGCGTCCGCCGCGATCAAGCGGCTCCAGGGAAATCCGGAGGCGGCCCCGTCGGCCTACTCGCTGGCGGAGTACGCCGTCGCGGCCGACCTCGGGGGCGCGCCGGCGCTTGGCAATCTCAAGGAACGGGCCTGGGCGAGAGGGATTCGCCTGGCGAGCGACATGGTCCCGAATCACATGGGAATCGACTCGCGGTGGGTCCTCGAGCGCCCCGATTGGTTCTTGTCGCGGGACCGGAGTCCCTTCCCTTCCTACTCCTTCAACGGGCCGGATCTTTCAGGGGATTCGCGGGTCGGCATCTTCGTCGAGGACCATTATTTCGACCGCAGCGACGCGGCGGTGGTCTTCCGGCGGCTGGATCGCCATACCGGCGAGGAGCGGTTCGTCTACCACGGCAACGACGGCACACGGACCCCCTGGAACGACACGGCGCAGCTCAACTACCTGAACCCGGAGGTTCGCGAGGCGGTGATCGGCGAGATCCTGCGGGTGGCGCGGGAGTTTCCGGTGATCCGGTTCGACGCGGCGATGACGCTGGCGAAGCGCCACTACCAGCGCCTCTGGTTCCCGCAGCCCGGGACGGGCGGGGCGATCCCGTCACGCGCCGAGCACGGCCTGACGCGGGAGCTGTTCGACGCGCTGATGCCGCGCGAGTTCTGGCGCGAGGTGGTGGACCGCGTCGCGCGGGAGGCTCCCGACACGCTCCTCCTGGCCGAGGCGTTCTGGCTGATGGAAGGGTACTTCGTCCGGACGCTGGGGATGCACCGGGTCTACAACAGCGCTTTCATGAACATGCTCCGGGACGAGGAGAACGCGAAGTACCGGTCGGTCATCAAGAACACGCTGGAGTTCGACTCCGAGGTCCTGCGGCGCTACGTGAACTTCATGAACAACCCCGACGAGGAGCCGGCGGTCGAGGCGTTCGGCAAGGGCGACAAGTACTTCGGGATCTGCACGCTGATGGCGGCGCTGCCGGGGCTTCCGATGTTCGGCCACGGCCAGTGGGAAGGGCTCTGGGAGAAGTACGGCATGGAGTTCCGCAAGCCGCGGCAGGACGAGACCCCGGATGCCGAGCTGATCGCGCGACACGAGCGGGAGATCTCGCCCTTGCTGCACGAGCGGGCGCTGTTCGCGGGCGTCGAGAACTTTCTCCTGTACGACTTCTTCACCGCCGAGGGGAACGTCGACGAGAACGTCTTCGCCTTCTCCAACGGCGCCGGCGGGCGGCGCGCGCTCGTCGTGTACCAGAACAAGTTCGCGTCGACCTGGGGATGGATCCGGACGTCGGCGGCCTTCGCGGTCAAGGAAGAGGGAGGCAAGACGCATCTCGCGCAGAGCAGCCTGGGCCAGGGCCTCGGGATCTCCGCGGAGGCGGATCGCTTCACCTGCTTCCGGGAGCTGTCGTCAGGCTTGGAGTTCATCCACTCGAGCCGGGATCTCTGCCAGAAGGGTCTCTATCTCGAGCTGCACGCCTATCAGTGCCGGGTCTTCCTCGACGTGCGCGAGGTCCAGGACACGCGGGATCGCGGCTATGCTCGGCTGCACGCCGAGCTGGGCGGTCGGGGCGTGCCGAGCCTCGAGCAGGCTCTGGCGGAGCTGCGCTATCGCCCCGTCCACGTCGCCTTCCGGGAGCTGGCGAATGCGGAGATGTTCCGGCGGATCCTGGCGGCCCGGGCCGTCGAGCGGGACGCGAAGCCCGATCCGAAGCTGCTGGACGAGGTGGAATGGAAGGCCCGCGCGGTGCTCGAGGCGATCCGGCAGCTGACCGGGGCGCCGGGCGACGAGGCGAAGGGGGCGCAGCGGATCCGCCGCAGCATCGAAGCGATGCTCCGGCTGCCGCCCGCGCAGCCGGCCCGGCGGCTGGGTTTGCTCCTGGCGTGGATCCTGGCCGACGGGATCGAAGCCATGAAGCCCCCGATGATGGAAGCGGGAAGCGACGCGACTGCGATGGCCGCGTTGGGGCTGGAAGGAATCCTGGCGGAGGCGCTGCGCGGGCTCGGAGGCAACCCGGGACGCCCCGTCGGCGACTTCGACACCGTCTCGATAGCCCTGCGGCTCGGATTCGAATGGCAGGCGCGCGGGACGACCCGGGAGATGGCCGAGCACCTGATCCTCCGCCTGGAGCGCGACGAAGCGGCGCGACGGATCCTCGGCTTCAACGAACACGAGGGAACTCTCTACCTGAACAAGGAGGCACTGGAGGACTTCGTCTCGAGCCTCCAGACGATCGCGGCGCTGCAACAGAGGATGGCCGAGACGCCCTCGGAAGACCCGCCGCCTGCTTCCCAGCTCGGCGACCCGCGGTTGGCCCCGCGCGCGCCGCGGCTGACGACCGTCCACCAGGCCCTGCAGGAAGTGATCGCCGCCGCGGAGCGCGCCGGCTACCGCGTCAAGGACCTCCATCAGGAGCTGAAACGGGCTTCCGGACGCTCGCAGTGAAGCGCCTCGCTTGAAGTCCCGCCAAGCTCACCGGCTTTTCTCTCGCCCGCTCTTCACGATCAATTCCTTCAGGCGCCGGGCCAGCTCGGGGCGGAACGATCCGGGGGCGGCGCGCCACGCCCAATTCCCCTCCGGCGTGGAGGGATTGTTCATCCGCGCTTCGCTTCCCAGGCCGAGGACGTCCTGGACCGGGAGGACGGCGAGGCTCGCCTCCGATTCCAGCGCGGCGCGCATCATCTCCCAGTGAATCTCCTCCGCGATCCGGGAATCGGCGGCGGACTTCCCCAAATATCGCAGGACGCGGGTCCGCTCCTCTTCGCCCAGGACCTCGAACCATCCCACCGTCGTGTCGTTGTCATGGGTTCCGGTGTAGAGCACGTGGTCCGGCCCGAATCTTCCCGGGAGGTGGTCGCTGTCGTCGCTGCCGAAGGCGAATTGCAGGACCTTCATCCCCGGAAGGCCGACCGACTTCCTCAGCTCGCGGACGTCGTCGGTGATGATTCCCAAATCTTCGGCGACGATCGGGAGCTCCCTCAGCTCCCGTCTCAAGGCCTCGAAGAACGAGACGCCGGGGCCGGGGCGCCATCGTCCTCGCACCGCCGTCGGCTCCTCCGCCGGGATCTCCCAGTAGGCCGCGAGCCCGCGAAAATGATCGATTCGCAGGAAATCGACCTGGCGCAGGGCATGGCCCACCCGCTCGATCCACCAGCGATATCCTTGATCGGCGATTCGATCCCAGCGGTACAGCGGGTTCCCCCAACGCTGCCCCGTCTTGCTGAAGTAATCGGGGGGGACGCCCGCGACGTGGCGCGGCTGACCCTGATCGTCCAGGTCGAACAGCTCCCGATGGGACCATACGTCCGCGCTGTCGAGCGCGACGTACAGCGGCAGGTCCCCCAGGATCCAAAGGCCGCGCCGATTCGCTTCCTGTTTCAGCCGGGACCATTGGCGGTGGAACAGGAATTGAAGGTGGCGCTGGCAGGCGATCTCCTCCGCCAGCTCCCGCCGGGCCGCCTCCAGCGCCTCCGGCTCGCGCCCGCGCAGCTCGGCGCGCCATTCGTACCAGGGGGATCCGCCGAAGCGGCGCTTCAGCGCCGCGTAGAGGGTCCAATCCGCGAGCCACTCCGCCGCTTCAGGGGCGGCCGCGAAGGAGGCCGACGCGCTCAAGAGCTCGGCCGAGCCCCGCTGGCGGAACAGGTTCCACGAATGGCGGAGAAGGCGCTCCTTCCACGACGCCACGGCGCTGAAATCGACCTGGCGGATCGAGAATCGCGGCGGGCTCTCGAGCTCGGCCTCGGCGAGGATTCCCTCCTGGACCAGGCGCTCGGGCGACAGGAGAAGAGGGTTCCCGGCGAAGGCGGAAGCGCTGGAATAGGGCGAATTGCCGGGACCCGGGGGTCCGAGAGGAAGAATCTGCCAGATCGACGCTCCGGCGCTCGCGGCCCAATCGAGGAAGCGCTCCGCCTCCTCCCCGAGGTCGCCGATTCCGTAGGGACCCGGCAGGGACGTCGGATGCAGCAGCAACCCGGCTCTTCGTTCGATCATCGCGTTCGCCCCGTCGCTCATCGCCAGCGTGCGCGCAGGTGGTGCTCCTGGCCCGTGGCGTTCCGGCAGGATTGCGTCCCGGCCAGACCGCTCCCGAGAAGCAGCGGGACGCTGCGCTGCGCGCGATGCGAGGAGTTTCGCGCCCCGCCGTGGCCCTGCACCAGGCCGGCGGAATGCTATCACGGCAACGATCGAGCGGCCGCGTATCGCATTGCCCGATATCCGCCACAAATTCTCTTGACACGCTCGCGCTGGAGTCGTATCGATCGGTCGATCGCCGGAATCTTCTCCTGATTCCCGACGCAGGTGAGCGAGGGCAACCTGCAGGCCTGGAAAGGCCGGGGCATGCCCATGCGGAAGGTTGATCTCGTTCGCCGGATAACCTGGAGCTCGATTCCAGATCACGCCTCCGGCCTGAATCTTGCCGGCGAAATCCGTTCTCCGAAAGCCACGCCTGGCTCGCCTGCGACCACCGGGTCCTTCACCAAGAAGTTACCTTCCGGGAGAGAATCCCGCGGCTGGGTGCCAAATCGACCCACTCGGATTTCCTGCCGGGCAAACGCCGCTGCCGTCGACCCTTGCCGAGTTCTTGCCAAACCGCCCAGGCTGACCTCCCTCACTTCAACGAAATCCCCTTCTCGGAGGAGGACGCCATGTGACGCCCATGCCCTTGCCTTGCCGGCTCGTTTTCTTCCCAACGAAACGAACTGAACAAAGGAGGTTCCTCATGACGAGATTCCGTGGACTGGCCGTCTTGATCGCTCTCGTGTCGCTGGTCGCCCTGGCGAGCGCCGGAAGCTGGACGCGGACCGCCGCCGTCCCGCAGTCTCAACCGAACGCCATCAGCGCCCCGGCGCCGGCTCCCGCGCCGGAATCGCAGCAGTCCGGTCAGGCAGCCTGCTCCGATCCCTTCGGCAACGGCACCGAAGTCAAAGGGTGCCACGACTGTCCGACGAGTCTGCTGCCCGGTTGCACGCGCATTTCTTGTGATCCCTGCTGTTTCCATTGTCCCGGAGATCCGTTCAACCGCTGTCTGTAGAGCTCGCATACCGCGGGGCCCATCCGGGCCCCGCGTTCCTCGCCCGATCGATGCCCACGCCTCCCCATCGCTTGCAGCGGACGCCTTCGCATGGCCCTGTTGCTGCACGATGCCGCCATCCTCTCGTGGCCTGCTTTGCGGCAAGCGGCTCTCGGCCGCACCTCCATGGTTATGCCCTCAGCTTCCTATGCAAGCGTCCTCTCGGATGGCGTCGGGATAGCGCACCCCAGGAAAACGCTCCGATCGGTTGATGGTCCGGGCCAATGCTGATAGCATCGCTGCCCGCAATCGCAGGACAGTCCGCCCTCGCGAAGACCTCGAGTCTCGAGTGAATCCCGCGCCTTCCTCACGCCGAACGCTGCTCCTCGCCGCCATCCTGGCTCTTCTTTTGCCCGGCTGCGGGGCCCAAGGCATGGGAGTCTCGCAAAACTCCTCCGCGAACTCGGAGCGTCCTGAACATCGCGCGACGGCGGGTCTCGAAACGGGAAAGCAGATCTACCAGGTGCACTGCGCCGGCTGTCACGGCGCCCGGGGAGACGGCCGCGGACCGGCGGCGCGCTTCCTCGATCCGAAACCGGCCGATTTCACGCGCGGCATCTTCAAGTTCGCCTCCGTCAAGGCCGGCCAGCTTCCGCGGGACGAAGACTTGCTGAGAACCCTGACGCGCGGCCTCCCCGGATCTTCGATGCCTTCCTGGCAAGCCCTGCCCGACGAGAATCAGCGCGCGGTGATCGCCTACCTCAAGACATTCTCCCCGGCGTGGAGTCGCAATCCTCCGGGCATTCCGATCGCCGTCTCGGAGGATCCCTACCGCTCCGGCGGCCCGGAGGCTGCCCGCCAGGCGGTGGCGCGAGGGCGCGAGGTGTATCACGTCGTCGCGACCTGCTGGCAGTGCCATGCCGCCTACGCAAGTCCGGAGGAGGTGGACTTGATGGCCAAGGCGCGCGACGCGGGCCCGGTGAAGCTGCGCGCGCAGGCCGAACAGCCGGCGACGATCATCGACGCCCGGGGCCGCCGGATCGCGACGCCCGATTTTCGCAAAAGCCCGATGAAGAATGGCAGCTCCCTGGTCGATCTCTACAAGACGATCGGCGCCGGGATCGGCGGGACGGCGATGCCGTCCTGGAAGGATGCTCTCGAAGAGAAGGACCTCTGGGCGCTCACTTATTACGTGAAGAGCCTGGCGGATGAGCGCTGGCGCCGCCCGCGGAGCGTTCCCGGTACTCCTGCGGAGAGCGAAGCCAATCCGGCTGCCCGTTATCGCGCGACCCTACGTTAACCGCGGGAGAGCCCACGAGCTGTCTCAGAGGTACGTTCCCTGGGAAACGCGACACGGACGGCTTTTCAACGGATGCAGGACACGAACGGGCGGGATATCTCATGGGGCGGAAGGCGCGATGACCGGGGGGGCGAGAGGCGCCTGTCGATTGAGACCTGACTTGAGGCACCGGAAATGAGCCGTCTGGAGCGACTCGGAAGCATCGCCCTCGTCGCGGGGTTGGCGCTGTGCGCCATCACGGTGGCGGTGCAAGGGTGGCTTCCCTGGGCGAGGCAGCGGGAGGCGCCGATCGAGAAGGTGCAAGTGGGCGCCGTGGTGCCGCTGTGGTTCGAGGACCTCGCGGCGCGTTACCCGGAGGAGTTCAAGAGATACTTCGGCGAGCCGACCCCGGCGACGTTCGCCAAGGTGATGGAGAAAGGCGAGGAAGTCTATCGGGACGAGGCCTGCTGGCGCTGTCACACGCGTTCAGCCCGTCCCCTCCGGCGCAGGGACGGCCAGGTCGGATCACCCTCGTATCCGGGGCGGACGCAGAACGCCCTCCGGCTGCCCCGCCTCTTCGGCGCGAAGCGCCTGGGGCCCGATCTGATCCAGGAAGCCGGCCATCATTCCAACGACTGGCAGGTGGCGCATCTCTGGGAGCCCCGGATCCTTGTCCCGCCTTCCCTCATGCCTTCCTTCAAGTGGCTGTTCGATCCCCCCGGAGCCGGCGGCGGCCCTCACCCAAACGCCCGCGGCCTCGCGCTCGTCGCCTTCATCCAGTGGCTCGGCTCCCCAACCGAGCGCCCCGACGCCCCCCTGCTTCAGCTCGACGCAGCGCCAAATACTGCGGCGCCTTAGCGCAGCCGCTCAGGCGAAATTCAAAACCAGCAACGCCGGTGCAATACGGTGTTCAAGATCACCCAACTCAGCCCCAATATGACGATGACTCCCGGCACTTTGATAATCATCAGCTGAGAACGCGTGAACGATTCCCTGCGGTTGAAGCTGAGCAATCGTAGAGCTCTCTGAGTGTCGAATACCGCCCAGCAGACCAATGGCAAATACAAGCTAACGATAATCAAAGTCTCTCGATCTACGACGAAATCCGGCATGGAGATGGCCACCAATCTTGCACATTGGCGAACGTTCTCGGATTATAGGATCAATCACAGGTCGCCATGTCACCATGTGGTGGTTTGCAGTCGGGGGAAACCCCGTGCCTCGAGGACGGCTCTGGCTTATGATGCAGGCTTGAAGCGGGCGCTTACATGAAAGGATGGCCGGGCCATGCAGCTGGGAATGATTGGATTGGGACGAATGGGGGCGAACATGGTGAGCCGCCTCCTCAAGGGCGATCACCAATGCGTCGTCTTCGACCGGAATCCGGAGGTGGCGCTGACGCTCGCGAAGCACGGGGCCGTCGCCGCGTCGAGCCTGGAGGATCTGGCGTCGAAGCTGAGGCCGCCGCGCGCCGTCTGGCTGATGGTCCCCGCCTCGGCGGTCGACGGCGTCGTGGCGACGCTGGTCCCTTTGCTCCAGAAAGGCGACGTCGTCGTCGACGGCGGCAACTCGCACCACGCCGACGACATCCGCCGCGCGGCCGAGCTGGAGAAAAGCGGCATCCTCCACCTCGACGTCGGGACGAGCGGCGGCATCTGGGGGCGCGAGCGCGGCTATTGCCTGATGATCGGCGGGACCGAAGCGGCCGTCCTGAAGCTCGAGCCGATCTTTCGGACCCTCGCTCCGGGGCTGGAGAGCGTTCCCCGCACTTCGGGCCGCGAGAAGGTCGGCGGCACCGTCGAGGAGGGCTACCTGCACTGCGGCCCGCCCGGTGCCGGCCACTTCGTCAAGATGGTCCACAACGGCATCGAGTACGGCCTGATGGCGGCCTATGCTGAAGGGCTCAACGTCCTGCGCCACGCCGGGATCGGCAATCAGCCGCGCCAGGCGGACGCCGAGACGACGCCGCTGCAGCATCCGGAACGCTACCGCTACGATCTGAACCTGGCCGACATCGCCGAGGTGTGGCGCCGCGGGAGCGTGATCGCCTCGTGGCTGCTCGATCTCACGGCGCTCGCGCTGCTCAAGCAGCCGGGGCTGGAGAGCTTCTCAGGGCGCGTGTCCGACTCCGGGGAAGGACGCTGGACCCTCGAGGCGGCACTCGACGAGGGGTGCCCCGCTCCCGTCCTCGGCGCGGCGCTCTTCCAGCGCTTCGCGTCGCGCGGCGAGGAGGACTTCGCGAACCGGCTGCTCTCTGCGATGCGCTTCGAGTTCGGCGGGCATCAGGAGAAGAAGCCATGACGGGAGCGCCCTCCGATGGCTGACGAAGCGGCCCCGGTCGCTCACGCCGGCGATCCTTGCGTCATGGTGATCTTCGGCGCCACCGGAGATCTGACGAAGCGCAAGCTGATTCCAGCGCTGTGCAATCTCGCCAGAGGGGAAAGCGGCAAGGACAGCTTCCTGCCGCGCGATTTCGCGATCGTCGGCGTCGCGACGAGCGACATGACGACCGAGGCGTTCCGCAAGAAGCTCAGCGAAGACATCAACACCTTCGCTACGGGAACCGTCGATCCGAAGATCTGGGAATGGCTCATCGGCCGCGTCTACTTCCAAAGCGGCGACGTCAAGGATCCCGCCACCTACCAGCGCCTGCGGGAGACCGTGAGCCGGGTGGAGCGCGATCACCGGACGCTGGGCAACGTCCTCTTCTATCTCGCCGTCGGACCGCAGTTCTTCTGCGATATCGTCCGCAACCTCGGGGGAGCGGACCTCCTCTGGGAAGAAACGGGATGGCGGCGGGTGGTCATCGAGAAGCCGTTCGGGCGGGATCTCGAATCGGCCCGCGCCCTGAATGCCGAGCTGCGGAAGGTCCTCGCGGAGCGCCAGATCTACCGGATCGATCACTATCTCGGCAAGGAGACGGTCCAGAACCTGCTGGTGTTCCGCTTCGGCAACGCCATCTTCGAGCCGATCTGGGATCGGCGCTACATCGACCACGTCCAGATCACCGCCGCCGAGACGCTCGGGGTGGAGCAGCGCGGGCGCTATTACGAGACGGCCGGGGCGCTGCGCGACATGGTCCCCAGCCACCTCTTCCAGCTCGTGTCGCTGACCGCGATGGAGCCTCCCGGCTCGTTCGACGCCGACGCGGTGCGCGACGAGCAGTCGAAGGTCCTGCGCACGATCCATCGCACCACGTCCGACGAAATCCCCTATCGCGCGGTCCGGGGCCAATATGGCGAGGGGACGATCGAGGGGGAGAAAGTCTCACCTTACCGCACGGAGCCCATGGTGGACCCGGCCTCGAACACCGAAACCTTCGCGGCGCTGCGCCTGTCGCTCGACAACTGGCGCTGGGCCGACGTCCCCTTCTATCTGCGCACCGGCAAGCGGATGGCCCAAGCGGTGACCGAGATCGCCATCCAGTTCCGCCGCGTCCCGTTCGTCCTCTTCCGGGACACTTCGGTCGAGAGCCTGCGCACCAACCGGCTGGTGATCCGCATCCAGCCGCAGGAGGGGATCTCGCTGCGCTTCGGCGCCAAGATCCCCGGCCCGGTCATGCGGCAGGGCGCGGTGGAGATGAACTTCAACTACCGGGACTACTTCGGCTCGACGCCGAGCACCGGATACGAGCGGCTCCTCCTCGATTGCATGAGCGGCGACCCGACGCTGTTCCAGCGGGCCGACATGGTGGAGGCGGGCTGGAGCGTGATCACGCCGATCCTGCAGGCCTGGAGCTCGCACCCGCCGCGGCATTTCCCGAACTATACCGCGGGAAGCTGGGGCCCGAAGGAGGCGGAGGAGATGATGCGCCGGGACGGCCGCGAGTGGAGGAAGATCGAGTGACCGGGGCGCGGCGCGGCGGCGCGCGGTGTAGCGGGCGATGAAGGAAGTCCGGATCTTTGCGCTCGCCGAGGCGATGAGCCGCCACGCGGCCGAGGAGATCGTCCGGCTCGCCGAGGAGGCGGCCGGCGCGAGCGGCCGGTTCACCGTGGCGTTGTCGGGCGGCTCCACGCCGCGCGCCACCTACGCGCTGATGGCCGACGACCCCTCCCTGAGGGAGCGCATGCCCTGGGGCCGGACGCATTTCTTCTGGGGGGACGAGCGCCTGGTCCCCCCCGATCATCCGGAGAGCAATTATCGGATGGCCTACGAGGCGATGCTCTCGAAGGTCCCGGTCCCGCCGGAGAACGTGCACCGGATCGCGGGCGAGCACCAGGACTCCACGCAGGCGGCGGACGAGTACGAGCGCGCGCTGATCGAATTCTTCAAGCTGTCGCGCGGCGAGTTCCCGTTCTTCGATCTCGTCCTTCTCGGCCTCGGCCCGGACGGGCACGTGGCGTCGCTGTTTCCCGGGACGGTGGCGCTGCGCGAGCGCCATGGGCTCGTCGTGGCGAACTGGGTCGAGCAGCTCGACGCGGAGCGGATCACGATGACCCCTCCGGTGTTCAACCACGCCGCCTGCCTGATCTTCCTGGTCAGCGGAGCGGAGAAGGCGGCGGCTCTCAAGGCGGTCCTCGAGCCCGGAGCTGCGTCGAAGCGGCTACCGGCCCAGCGCATCCAGCCGCAGCGAGGCCGCCTGATCTGGCTGGCCGATCGCGCCGCCGCGCGCCTTCTCGAAGGGCACGCCGAGTCTCCCGAGTAGCGCCGGGCCCCGAAGTCTCCCTTGAGCCGCACCGGTTGACCCGGCCCAGCGCATTACACCGCAACGACGCCGCTAGTGTTGCGTTTCGGAAATCATGTTAACACCGAGGTCGCCGAGGCGCCCGGATCGCAAGGCGCGCCAGAGCGTCGCGTACCCAAGGCGGTACGCAAGCGAGGCGCAACGCGGCGAGCCGGGATGGATCGGGGGCC
>DASYRE010000052.1 GCA_036004685.1 Candidatus Polarisedimenticolia bacterium
GGCCCCCGATCCATCCCGGCTCGCCGCGTTGCGCCTCGCTTGCGTACCGCCTTGGGTACGCGACGCTCTGGCGCGCCTTGCGATCCGGGCGCCTCGGCGACCTCGGTGTTAACATGATTTCCGAAACGCAACACTAGCGGCCCGCCGCGGGCCCCGGAGATTCCTTTGGCCTTCATCAACATCGGATTCGACGTTCAAGAGCGGATCGCCACCCTCACCATCGACCGCCCCGCCGTGCGCAACGCCCTGGACGAGCCGACCGCCCGTGAGATCGAGCAGGCGCTCGCCGAGGCCGAAGAAAACCCGGACGTGTCGGTCGTCGTCTTCACGGGCGGAGGCGAGAAAGTCTTCGTCTCCGGCGCCGATCTGCGTGACCTCCAGTACCGCCGATCGAGGCAGGCTCTCGAAGCCTGCCTCAACCGCCTCTTCGCCCGCGTCGACTCCTTCCCCAAGCCCACCATCGCCTCGCTCAACGGCCACGCCCTGGGCGGCGGGATGGAGCTGGCGCTCGCCTGCGATTTTCGGATCGCCGTCGCCGGCTCGAAGCTGGGGTTCCCCGAGGTGAGCCTCGGGATCCTTCCCGGCGCCGGAGGGACACAGCGCCTGCCGCGTCTGGTGGGGCTCGGCCGCGCGAAAGCGCTGATCCTGACCGGCGATCCGATCGATGCCGAGCAGGCGCTGTCGATGGGACTCGTGAACCAGGTGGTTCCCCGCGACGAGCTGGCGCGGGCGACGCGGATTCTGGCGGCGAAAATCGCCTCGCGGGCTCCGCTCGCGCTGCGGCTCGCCAAGGCGGCGCTGAACCTCTCCTCCGAGGTCCCGCTGGGGTCGGGGCTCTCCTTCGAAATCCTTTCGCAGACCATCCTGTTCGAGACGAAGGACAAGAAAGAGGGGATCGCCGCCTTCCTGGAGAAGCGCAAGCCCAACTTCCAAGGTGATTAGGATTGGCAGGTCGAGCCGCCGAGACGGTTTGAAAAGTCGGGACGAGGGGTGTTAGATTGCCCGAACCCTGAGGCCCGGTGACTCGAGCACGCAGATACCGGAATTCCTCGAAGCGTTCGGCGGTTTAAGGCACGGCGCGCCTCCCCGCGCGCCGCTCCACGGCAGGAGTCCTCATCGCGCGACGGAGGCTGAAAAACGTGGCACCAGCGTCGGAAGGCGGAATGAAGTTCGACGTCGTCGTCATCGGGGCGGGGCCGGGCGGCTACACGGGCGCCATCCGGGCCGCCCAGCTCGGGATGAAGACGGCGATCGTCGAGCTGGATCCGAATCTCGGCGGGACCTGCCTGCTGCGCGGCTGCATCCCCACCAAGGCCCTTCTCCAGAGCGCGGCGCTGCATCATTCCATCCGGCAGGCGGGCGATTTCGGCCTGCGGGTCGGGGACGTGCAGGTCGATTTCCCCGCCGTCCAGAAACGGAAGGCGGGCGTCGTCGAGCGCCTCGCCAAAGGGGTCGCGTTCCTGATGAAAAAGAACGGCATCCAGGTCTTTGAAGGGACCGGCCGCATCGAAGGCCCGGGCCGCGTCGCCGTCCTGTCCCGGTCGGGCAAGAGCCAGATCCTGGAGGCGAAGAACGTCCTTCTGGCGACCGGCTCGGAGGCCAAGGGGCTGCCGGGGATCGAGCCCGACGGCAAGCGGATCCTGACCTCCGATCAGATTCTCGAGCTGACGGCCGTCCCGAAGACGCTGCTGATCCTCGGGGCGGGCGCCGTGGGCGTCGAGTTCGCCTCGATCTACGCGTCGTTCGGCTCGAAGGTCACGCTCGTCGAGCTGCTTCCCCGCATCGTTCCCGGCGAGGACGAGGAGGTCTCGAAGGAGCTGGAGCGCTGCTTCCGGAAGCGCGGCATCGAGATCGTCACCCACGCCAGGGTCGAGAAAGCCGCGACGACGCCGCGCGGCGTGGAGATTTCGCTGACCGCCGGGAACGATGCGGGAAAGAGCCGATCGCTCTCCGCGGAGCTTCTTCTCCTCGGCGTCGGCCGCCGGCCGAAGAGCGAGCCTCTCGGATTGGGGAAGACGCGGGTCATCGTGGAGAAGGGATTCGTCCGGACCGACACGGAGTACCGGACCGCTGAGCCCGGAATCTGGGCCGTCGGAGACCTCGTGGGGAAGGCCCCGCTCGCGCACGTCGCTTCCCACGAGGCGGTCGCCGCGGTGGAGGCGATGGCGGGACAGAAGCCTCATCCCATCAACTACGATCACGTCCCCTGGTGCACGTATTGCGAGCCCGAGGTGGCGCGCGTGGGGCTGACCGAGACGCAGGCCAGGGAGCGCGGCTTCGACGTGAAGACCGGGAAATTCCCCTTCACGGCGCTCGGCCGGGCGCTCATCCTGGGCGAGAACGAGGGGTTCGTGAAGCTGGTGACCGACGCGAAATACGGGGAGGTTCTGGGCGTCCACATCATCGGTCCCCGCGCGACGGAGCTGATCGCCGAAGGGGCGGCCCTGCTCCGGCTGGAGGCGGTGAACGAGGAAATCCTCGCGATCGTCCACGCCCACCCGACCCTTTCCGAGGCCGTGGGCGAAGCCGCCCTCGACGTCCTCGGGCGCTCCCTCAATCGCTGAGACCGGCGGGAAGACAAGGAGAAACAGGCCGATGGCCGAGACCGCGACCTACCTCGAGGCGATCCGCCAGGGCCTCTGGGAGGAGATGGAGCGGGACGACAGGGTCTTCTGCCTCGGCGAGGACATCGCCGCGTACGGCGGCGCTTTCAAGCTCACGCGCGGCTTCCTCGAGCGCTTCGGCGCGCGGCGCGTCATCGACACTCCGATCGCCGAATCGGCGATCGTCGGGGCGGCGATCGGCGCCTCGATGATGGGCATGCGGCCGGTGGCGGAGATGCAGTTCATCGATTTCATCGCCTGCGCCTTCAACCAGATCACCAACTTCGCCGCCAAGAGTCGCTGGCGCTGCGGCGCGGCCGTTCCGATCGTCATCCGCGGCCCGGCGGGCGCCGGCGTTCGGGGCGGTCCGTTCCACTCCCAGAGCCCTGAGATGCACTTCGTGCACACTCCGGGGCTGAAGGTGGTGGTCCCGTCGACCCCGCGCGACGCGAAAGGGCTCATCAAGGCGGCGATCCGGGACGAGGATCCGGTGATCTACCTGGAGCACAAGCTGCTCTACCGCCTTCCGCGGATCAAAGAGGCTCTGCCGGAAGACGATTACGTCGTCCCTATCGGCAAGGCGGCGCTAGTCCGCGAGGGGAAGGATCTCTCGATGATCGCCTACGGCGCCATGGTGCTCCACTGTCTCGACGCCGCCGAGGCCCTGGCGCGGGAGGGGGTCGACGCCGAGGTGCTCGACCTCCGCACGCTCCTGCCGCTCGACGAGCCGGCGATCGAGGCGACCGCCCGGAAGACGGGGAAGGTCCTCGTGGTCCACGAGGACACCAAGACCGGCGGGATCGCGGGAGAGATCGCGGCCTTGATTAATGAAAAGGCCTTCGAATCGCTCGACGCTCCGGTGTTGCGCGTCACCTCGCCCGACGCGCCGATCCCGTACAGCGCGCCGCAGGAGGATTCTTTCCTGCCGAACGCCGCCAAGGTCCTGGAGGCGGCGCGGGGGCTGGCGGCGTACTAGCTCCCCGGGACCGGCTCCGGGAGCCTTCCAGGCACTCATGTTTCGGAGGACCGACATGAAAGTCGACGTCATCATGCCCCAGATGGGGGAGAGCATCCAGGAAGGGACCGTCGTCCGCTGGCTGAAGAAGATCGGCGATTCGGTCAAGCGCGACGAGCCGATCCTGGAGATCTCGACCGACAAGGTGGACGCCGAGATACCCTCCCCCGCCGCCGGCGTGCTCTCCGAGATCACCGTGGAGGAGGGGAAGACGGTGGAGATCAAGACGGTCCTGGGAAAGGTGGAGACCGAGGCGGGCGCCGCCTCCGCCAAGCCGCCGGAAGCGAAGCAGGAAAAGCAGCAGGAAGAGAAAGAGGAGAAGCCGGCCGATCGCGGCGCGGCGAAGCAGGCGGCCGCGCCCGCCGCCGAAAAGCCCGCGCCGGCGGCGACGCCCAAGCAGGAATCCCGCCCCGCCTCCCCGCCGCCTGAGCCCCGCCCGCAGGCCGACGGCGCGGAGGGCTCGAAGACGCGATCCTCCCCCCTGGTCCGGCGGATGGCGCAGGAGCACGACGTCGACGTCGCCTCGATCGCCGGGACCGGAATAGCCGGACGGGTGACGAAGAAGGACATCGAGGCGCATCTTACGGCTCGCGGGGGCGAGCACGCCGGCGCCAAGAGCGCCTCGGCGCCGGCTGCGGCGGCGGGGGCGCGGGAGCGCGCCGAGCCGCTGTCGGTCATGCGCCGGAAGATCGCGGAACATATGGTGGCGAGCAAGCGGACTTCGGCGCACGTCCACTCGTTCTTCGAAGTCGATTACAGCGCCGTCGATCGGATCCGCCGCGAGAAGAAGGATCGGTTCTTCGAGCAGCACGGCGTGAAGCTCACCTACCTTCCCTTCATCCTTCTGGCCACCGTCGAGGCGCTGAAGGCCTGGCCCGTCGTGAACGCCACGGTCGACGGTGACAACCTGATCACCAAGAAGGACATCAACCTCGGCGTCGCCGTGGCCCTGGACTGGGGGCTCATCGTTCCGGTGATCCGGAACGCGGAGGAGAAGAACCTCGCGGGGCTGGCGCGCGCCACCGCCGATCTGGCGGAGAGGGCCCGCGCCAAGAAGCTCCTCCCCGAGGAAGTCCAGGGAGGGACGTTCACCATCACCAATCCCGGGGTTTTCGGCAGCCTCTTCGGGACTCCGATCATCAACCAGCCGCAGCTCGCCATCCTTGGGGTGGGCGCCATCGAGCGGCGTCTGAAGGTGATCGAGGACTCGATCGCCATCCGCACGCTGGGCTATCTTTCGATCGGCTTCGACCACCGGATCATCGACGGCGCGGTCGCCGATCAGTTCACGGCGCACATCAAGAAGACGCTGGAGAGCTTCGATCCGCAGCTCGTATAGGACCCCGACGGAGGCGCAAGCCGCATGAAGACGATCGTGGCGGAGGAGCGTTGGCCGGCCGGTGCGGCGCGGCTGCCGCTGCGCGTCCGCCGGCTGGGACGGATTCCCTATCCGGAGGCGCTCGCTCTTCAGGAGAGCCTGGTCGGGGAGCGGCAGGCGGGACGCGGGCTCGACACCCTCCTGCTTCTGGAGCACCCGCCGGTCGTGACCCTGGGACGCGGCGCCGACCCGGGCCATCTTCTCCGCACGCGCGAAGAGCTGTCCCGGAAGGGGGTGCAGGTGTTCGAGGCGGGGCGCGGCGGGGACGTCACCTATCACGGGCCGGGACAGCTCGTCGGCTACCCGATCCTCCTTCTCCCTCCTCCCCTGCAGGATCTCCATCTCCTGCTTCGCCGGATCGAGGAGGTGCTCATCCGCTCCTGTCTCGAGTTCGGCATCGGGGCCGGCCGGGAGGAGGGCTTGACGGGCGTCTGGGTGGGGCGCGAGAAGGTCGCGGCCATCGGCATCCGGGTCGCCCGCTGGGTGACTTCCCACGGCTTCGCGCTGAACGTCTCGACCGACCTGGCGGCGTTCGACGACATCGTTCCCTGCGGCATCCAAGACCGCGGGGTCACTTCCCTGTCGCGCCTGCTGGGGCGGGAGATGGATCTCGAGGAGGCCGCCGAGGCCGTGACGCGCGCCTTCTGCGGCGTCTTCTCCGCCCGCATGGAGGAGACCTGAGATGGCAGCCCCCGCGGGACCCGCCAAACGCTCTCCCACCCGCGAGCGTCTCACCCCGAGACGGCGGGAGCAGGCGCCGCCGCGCGGCCGCAGCGCCAAGCCTCCCTGGCTGAAGATCAGGATCCGGACCGGGGAAGGCTACAAATCGGTGCGCCGCACCATGGACACCCTGGCGCTCCACACCGTCTGCGAAGAGGCCCGCTGCCCCAACATCTTCGAGTGCTGGGGGGAGCGAACCGCCACCTTCATGATCCTCGGGGACGTCTGCACGCGGCGCTGCGGCTTCTGCGCGGTCATGACCGGAAGGCCGCTCGGCGTCGACCCCGGAGAGCCGGCGCGCCTCGCCGAGGCGGTGGCGCGCCTGGAGCTGGCCCACGCCGTGATCACGTCGGTGGATCGCGACGATCTTCCGGACGGCGGCGCCGCCCATTTCGCCGCGGTGATCGGCGCGGTCCGGCGCCGGCGGCCGGAATGCGCGGTGGAGGTCCTCACTCCCGATTTCCGCGGCGCGCCGGAGGCCCTTCGGACCCTCCTCGCGGCCTCTCCCGACGTCTTCGCCCACAACGTCGAAACGGTCCCCCGCCTCTACCGCAGCGTCCGTCCCGGGTCGGATTATCGTCACTCGCTGGCGCTGCTCTCCCGCGCCAAGGAGTCGGGCGCGCCGGTTTCGAAATCGGGGTTCATGCTCGGCCTCGGGGAAAGCCGCGACGAGATCCGCCAGCTCCTGGCCGACTTACGGGAGGCCCGCGTCGAGGTGGTGACGATCGGCCAATACCTGCGGCCCACCGCGGGGCACCTGCCGGTCGAGCGCTACGTTCCGCCTTCGGAGTTCGAGGAGATTCGCCGCGAGGCGTTGCCGCTCGGCTTCCGTCACGTCGAGGCGGGACCGCTCGTGCGCTCCTCGTATCACGCCGCCCGCCACCTCGAGAAGGCGGGCGCCGGCGCCGCCGAGGGGGCTCCTTGACGCGCGCCCCCGGGGCTCCTCTCTCCGTGCTCGCCGCCACCGGCGACCTCGCCTTCCGGTCGCGGATCGATCTGGCGCTGGCGCGCGCCGGGATCCCGGTGCGCTTCGTCGCCGCCGGGCGGCTCGTCTCCGAAGTTGCGGCTTCGCGGCCGTCGTTGATCCTGGTCGATTACGCCGGCCTCGGAGAGGCGGATTGGTCGGAGCTTTCCCGGCTCAAGCGGGATCCTGCCAGCCGCGATCTTCCGCTTCTCGCCTACGGCCCGCACCTCGATCACGAGGCGAGGGAGCGAGCCAGAGGGGCGGGCGCCGACGCGCTTCTGTCGAACGGCGAGGTGGCCGCGAATCTCGCGGCCATCGTCATGGAATGGGCGGCGCGCGCCCCCGGGAGCGCTTCGTGAGCCGCACCGCCGCGCCGATCCGCCTGGGGTTCGGCCACAGCCCCGATCCCGACGACGCTTTCATGTTCTACCCTTTCGCCCGCGGCCGGATCGACATGGAAGGGGTGGAGCTGGTCCAGGTCCTGCGGGACATCGAATCGCTGAACCGGATGGCCCTGGAAGGGGCGATCGAGATCACCGCGCTGTCGGTGCACGCCTACGCCCACCTCGCCGATCGCTACTCGATCCTTTCCTGCGGCGGCAGCTTCGGCGACGGCTACGGCCCGCTTCTGGTGAGCCGCGATCCCGTCGCCCTCGCCGATCTCGCCTCGAAAACGGTGGCGGTCCCGGGGACCCTCACGTCCGCCTTCCTGACGCTGCGTCTCTTCGCCGGCCCCTTCGCCTCCCGCGTCGTCCCCTTCGACGAGATCCCGGCGCGTGTCGCCGATGGCACCGCCGACGCCGGGCTGCTGATCCACGAGGGCCAGATCACCTACGAGCGCCTGGGGCTGCGGAAGATCGCTGATTTGGGAGAGTGGTGGAAGCGCGAGACCGGCCTGCCGCTACCTCTCGGGGTGAACGTGGTCCGCAAGGACCTCGGCGAGGAGCGCTGCCGCCAGGCGGCCCGCCTTCTGAGACGGGCGATCGACTACTCCCTCGCCCACCGCGAGGAAGCCTTGACCTACGCCATGGACTTCGGCCGGGGACTGGAGCGGGAGCTGGCCGATCGTTTCGTCGGAATGTACGTCAACGACCTCACCCGGGACGCCGGCTCGCCGGGAAGGCGCGCCATCGCCGAGTTCCTCGAGCGCGGGTACCGCGCCGGGGCGCTGCCGCGCCGCGTCGTCCCGGAATTCGTCTCCCCCTAGCGGCACGATGGCCCCCGAGCCGCGACCGATCACGCCGTTGGGCGATGCCGCGCGGGAGGCGGCCGCAGCCCTCTCCGGCGCCGTCCTCGCCGACCGCTCCTCGCTCGGCCGGATCCGGATGCTGGGGAAGGACCGCCAGGATCTCCTGCATCGCCTCTCCACTCACGAGATCAAGTCGCTGGCTCCCGGGGAAGGGAACCTGACGGCTCTGCTGAACGAAAAGGGGAGGATCCTCGATCTCCTCCATGCCCTCGCCGGCGCCGACGATCTCCTGCTCGTGACCTCCGCCGGCGCCGCGGAGCGGATCCGCGCCTGGCTCGACTCTTACATCTTCATCGAGGACGTGACGCTCGAAGATCCGGGCGGCTTCTGCCTGGGATTGTACGGCCCCGATTCCCCGGCCCTGCTCCGGCGCGCCGCCGGCGGCGACTGGGAGGATCTTCCCCTCTGGCACCACCGTCCGGCCCGCATCGCCGGATCGGCGGCCCGTGTGGCGCGCAGCTTCCCCTTGGCCGGGCGCGGCTACCTCGTGATCGACGCGGAAGGGTCGGCGGCGGTCGCCGAGGCTTTCCTCGCCGCCGGGGCGGTCACCGCCGGAGCGGAAGCCCTGGAGAGACTGCGCGTCGCGGCCGGCGTTCCCGCCATCGGCAGCGAGCTGTCCGAAGAGTTCAATCCGTGGGAGTCGGGCCTCGACGCCGCCGTCAGCCTGACCAAGGGCTGTTATCTGGGACAGGAGGTGGTGGCCCGGCTGCACCATTACGGCAAGGTGCGCCGGCGTCTCTGCGGCATCCTGCTGCCGGAGCCGGAGACCCCCGAACCGGGCGCGGCGGTCTTCTCCGACGGCGCCCGGATCGGCTCGATCACCAGCGCCGCCCTCTCCCCCGACTCCGCCTCGGCGATGGCGCTCGCCCACGTCGCGATCGAGGCCGCCCAGCCGGGCCGCGAAGTTTCCGTCGAGGCAGGCGGGCGGCGGCGCGCCGGCCGCCTCGTCGCGCTCCCCTTCTTGCCGGGACCGGCCTAGATGCCTCCGTCGAGGGCCGGGGAGGCCGGCGCCTCCCCGAGCCCGGCGGCGCGCTGGACGGGCCCCCTGATCCTCGTCGCCTCGACACTCCTTGCTCTGGTCCTCGCCGAGGCCTCGCTCCACCTGCTGGGGCTCCCCGAAGAGCACCGATCCCACACGCACCCTCCGCAGTTCGATCCGATCCCCGGCGCGGACTTCCTCTACACGAACCTCCCAGCGAGCGAAATCCGCTTCGTCTACGACAGCAACCCGCGCGGCTACTTCTCTCCCGGCAACGCGGTGATTCACCGGACCAACCCGAAGGGATTCCGCGGGCCCGACTTCTCCGTCGCCAAGCCTCCGGGGACGATCCGGTTCCTCTTCCTCGGCGATTCCTTCACGTTCGGCGAAGGAGTGCAGGACGCCGACACCTACCCCGAGCGCTTCCGCGCCCTGCTGGAGAAGACCGAAGCCTACCGGGGCATGAGCATCGAGGCGATCAACCTCGGAGTCGGCGGCTACGACACGGAGCAGGAGGCGGCGCTCTTGCGCGATTTCGGCCTTTCCCTGACTCCGGATTGGGTCTTCGTCGGTTATTGCCTGAACGACGCGGAGCCTCCCCTTTTCGAGCGCGGCCCGGACGGCAAGCTCGTCCGCCGCGACCGGGAGGCCGAGGCTCCGGAGAACCTGGGAACGGCGCCGATCCCGGCCCCCTGGCGCTGGCTTCGCCTGACCCGGCTCGCCTACCTGGCCTACCGGAACCAGCGGAGCACGGCGGCGACGATCGCGCACTATCGCGACCTCTACCGGGACGACGGCGCCGATTACCGGAGGACGAAGCGCGCCCTGGCCGAGATCGCACGCCTGGGAAGGGGGGCCGGCGTGCCGGTCACGGTGCTGATTTTTCCCGTCTTCTACCATCTGGACGCCGGCTATCCGTTCCGGGATCTGACGCGCCAGATCGAGGCGGAGGCGGGGAGGAACCAGATCGACGCGATCGATCTGCTGCCTTGGTTCCGGGGCTTTTCCGGACCGGATCTCTGGGTCCATCCCGCCGATCAGCATCCCAACGAGACGGCCCACCGGATCGTGGCCGAGCGGCTCGTCGAGTACGTCGCCGCCGAAGGGGTCACCCCTCCGAAGCCGCCGCGATGATGGCGTGCAGGCTGGCCAGGCCGTCGGTGAGGGCGGCCGGTCCGGGCTGGAGAATCAGCGCCGACTTTATTTCGAAGATCTTGTCCCGGCGGACGGCGGGAATCGCGTCCCAGCCGGGGCGCGAGCGGATTCTTTCGAAGCGCACCTTCCGTCCGCACCAGGATCCGATGATCACCTCCGGCGCCCGCCGGATCACCTCCTCCGGAGCGACGATTCGCCCCTTCCCGTCGCCGCGCTCGCGCAGCTCCGGGAAGACGTCCTCCCCGCCGGCAGCCTCCACCAGCTCGCTGACCCAGCGGATTCCCGAGATCAGAGGGTCGGGCCACTCCTCGAAGAAGACGCGCGGGCGACGGAGAAGGCTCTCCCCCTTCTCCCGCACTCTCTCCACACCCTCCGCGAGCCGCGCCGCGAGCGCCCGCCCCTCCGGCTCGCGCCCGATCATCCCCCCGAGGATTCGGATCGTCTGATAGATCTCCTCCAGGCTCCGCTGGTTGAAGGTCATCACCGGAGCTCCGCGGACGATCAGCTCGCGGGCCAGATCGGCCTGGAGATCCGAGAACGCCAGAACGAGGTCGGGCTTCAGGCCCAGGATCTTCTCGAAGTTGGCGTCCAGATATGAGGAGACCTTCGGCTTGCTCCTGGCCTCGGGGGGCCGCACCGTGTAGCCGGAGATGCCCACGACGCGCTCGCCCGCCCCCAGGAGGTAAAGAATCTCCGTCGTCTCCTCGGTCAGGCAGACGATCCTTCGAGGGTACCCCTCCAGATCGAGCGCCTCGCTCATCGGCCCCGCCGACCCCTTTCCCAGACTCGAGCTCACCCCGAGCGCCTCCCCTGGACCCCTATCTCGTTGGCCTTATTCATATGCCAGACAGCTCTCCCCGCCCCGCCCGTCTCGAAAGTCATGCGCTCCGGGGACGTCTATCGGGCGATTCGAGGGGGGCCCGGGAGGGCGGATTCCCCTAGCGGCGCCCCGGAAAAACTCTTGCAACCTCCACATTTGGCCGTAATATTACCCGAAACGTGTCACAGGGGGTGCCTCGGAGCCTGAGAGGGGTCCGAAGTGTCGGACAGGTTCGCGGCACCCCCATGTCTCTCTCCGGAGCGCTTCTGCGACGTTTCCTATCCCAAAAACTCGGCTCCCTGAGCCGCGGGGAGGCATGATCTTGGGCCACCAATTGAACGTGCGCGCCATCCGCAACCTTCTTGTGATCCTCGTCACCGTCTGTGCTCTCACCTCCGCCGGCATCATCCACGATTGGGCGGCCCGTCCCGCCAGCCGTCCCGGCCTGCAGCCCGACAACCAGAAGGACATCGACCCGGAGGCGCTCGCCTACTTCAGCCGAATCCAGCCCACGGCGCACGAGCGGATGCTGGGGCTCAATCCGCTGGGGGACTCCTTCAAGCCGAACCTTCCTCCCGTCAACCGGCGGCAGGGCCTGGTCTATACGCCGGCGGGATTCGTGGATCTCAGGCGTTCCGGAGGGCTCGACTCCATTCCCGCCGGGCTGCGCAAACGCCAGCGCGACCCCGCCCCGGGAGCGCCGGACGTCCTGCTCGCGCAGATCGAGGCGCGCAGCCTGAAGGATCGAGGGCCGGAAGGGATCGAGGAGATGATTCGCGATCTGGGCGGCCGCGTGATCGGCAGCATTCCGGAGCGTGCCTTCGTGATCGTCGGATCGACGGAGGCCCTGGCGAAGGTTCGCGCCGCCGCCTTCGTGGAAACCGCCAGCCCCTACCTTCCCGCCTTCAAGATCGATCCCGCCCTCGGCCGCTCCCCGCTCATCTCGCGCCTGCGGGCTGAATCGAGGGAGATGGAGATCCTGGCCGACACGTGGCCGGGCTTCGATCGGAAGGAAGTGCTGGACCAGGTCCGGGCGGTGACCGGCGCCGATCTCGCCGCGCTCGACGGAGAGACGGGAAGCGCTCTGCGGATCCGCGCCACGCCCGAGAAGATCGTCGCGCTGGCTCAGATCCCCGGGATCCGCTACATGCAGGAATCGGCGGAGTTCACCCTGGCGAGCGCCGAGGTCCACACCACCGCGCAGGTGGGCGAGGTCGAGCACACGGGGGGCGCGACGCCCTACTGGGATCTCGGCGTAGACGGCGGCGGGCTCGGCCTTGGCTCGGCCGTCGCGCCCCAGATCGTCGCCGTCCTGGACAACGGAGTCTCCACCGACACGGTTTCCTTCGCCCACAACACCTCCTCCCTGACCCAGGCCCAGATCGCCGCCCTGGTCGCCGGCAATACCCACCGGAAGATCGCCGCCTACCAGCTCGTCGGCACTCACGCTCCGGGGGCGACGCTCGGGGAGACCTGTGACGGCCTGCTTTACGGATCCGGCACGCACGGCAACGTCGTGGCGGGGATCATCGCCGGCTATCCTTCCGCCCTCGGCGCCTCAGCAACGATCTCCCCGCTTCCGGGCTACGTCCGGACGAACATCAACATGGACGGCATCGCCCGCGGAGCGCGCCTGGTGGTCCAGGATGCCGGGACGGAAGCCGACTGCAACATCGCCGAGTTGGTGGAGCATGGCGGCAACATTACTCCCGGCAGCCTCACCGACCGGATGACCGCCGCCATCGCCGCCGGCGCCCGCCTCCACGTGATGCCCTTCGCGGTGCCGAACTTCAACGCCCAGGTGAGCGGCGGGGGCCAGGGGACCTATTCCGTCGAGGCGAACCAGATCGACACCTTCCTGGCGAACCACCTCGATTACATGGTGATCAGCCCGGTGGGGAACGGTGGGGCGAGCCTGAGCTCCGGCCGCGATCTGATCCCCGATTACTTCGACGGAGTCTCCAACCTCCAGAGCGATCCGCTGTGCTCGGGACAGAGCCCAATCTGCCGGCCGCTGCAGGTCTCGCCGCCGGCGACCGCCAAGGATTCGATCGCCACCGGAGCGGTATGCGAGGACGTGCAGAGCATGTTCTCCGACTTCAACGAGGAGGAGAACGTCACCAACTTCACCTCCAAGGGTCCCGCCACTCCGGCGAGCCTCCGGACGGCCCCCATCATCACCGGCGTGGGCAACGATCGGAGTCCAACCGGCGGCGGGCCCCTCACCTACGGGATGGCGGTCTTCCGCTCGACCGACAACAACCAGGACGGGACGGTCGAGGCGGCCCTCGATCAGCACAACCGCGGAACCTCCTTCGCGGCCGCCACGGTGACCGGCCAGGCCGCGCTGATCCGGGACTACTTCGCGCAGGGCTTCTATCCGACCGGCACGCGCGTCGATACCGATCGGATCGCCACCATTTCCGGGGCCCTGGTCAAGGCGATGCTGGTGGCCTCCGCCAACTTCTCCGAGGAGCTGATCGGCGCCTCCTCCGGCGGCCTGTCGCTGGACGGCGACGACGTCGCGGTCGACACGGCGCGCGCCGTGGAGCTGGCCACCGTCGGGATCATCGGCAACAACCGGCAGGGATACGGCCGCGCCATCGTCTCGCAGGTCCTGCCGATCGCCACCTGGCCCGACGTCTCGCTGGGCCTTCCGAACACTCCCGAGCACCCGGCGATCGGACTCGTCGTCTGGGACTACGTCGGCACGAACGAGCCCACCATCAACAACACCTCGCGCATCGAGATCCCGCATCACTTCCAGATGACCTCCACCTCGGGGCAGGTGCGCATCGCGCTCGCCTGGCCCGATCCGCCGGGCGAGCTGCTGGTCAACGACCTCGACCTGGAGGTGACGTCACCCACGGGCAAGGTCTATGACGGCAACAGCTATCAGGGGCTGAACGCCGTCGTCGGTCAGTGGAGCCTCGGGCGCTCGCAAGCGGGAGCGAACCCCGACGATCTACGCAACACCGTGGAGGCGATCCACCTTTCGAGCGATCCCGATCGGGATCCCAACACCCCCGACAACGAGCTGGAGGCGGGCGTCTGGACCATCAACGTGATTCGCGGGGCCGCCGGGGCCAGCCCGGGGCTGATCACCGCCAACATCAGCCTGAAGGAAGACGCCAACAACAACTTCGCCCTGGACAACAACGTCTGCAACGTGAAGAGCCTGAACAAGGGGGCGCCCTGCACCGGCGTGGCCGACTGCACCGGCTCCGATCCGGCCCGCGCCTGCGGCGAGGATCTCGACGCCGACGGGCTGCTGGACACCGCCGGCCAGGCGTACGGCCTGGTGGTCTCCGGCCCGGTCGTGACCTCTCCCGATCTCTTCAATCCGCCGTCACATGCCAATCTGCCCCAGAGCATCGTGCGCTTCGACAAGTTCCGCTACACCTGCGCCGACTCGGTCGGCCTGCGGCTCTACGACCTCGACGCGACGCCCGAGAACCTCACCACCGGCGTCACGGTCGAGTCCCGCAACGTCGCCGGCACGGTCGTCGACACGGAGACCAGCATCTCGTTCAACGCCACCGGCAACCAGAACTTCTCCAGCATCGGGCTGCCCATCCGCCTGATCACCGGAGGGGTCGGCTCGCCGAACAACGGCATCGTCGAGGCCGACACCGGCTACACCCTGAAGGTGATCCACACCGACGCGCCGCGCGACTCGGTCGGCTACGCGAAGGTGAACTGCGAGCCCGACCTGCTCGGCGGCCTGTTCGCCAACCCGGGAGGCCGGGACGCCGCCGACCTCATCTTCGGCGGCTGTGACAACGACCAGTTCCTCGATGCCGGAGAAACGGTCACCTATTCGATCGCCGTCGTGAACAACTCGATTCTGGACGAATACAACGCCGTCACCGCCACGCTGACCGTCTTCCGCTCCGACGGCATCACCCCTTCGACCAAGGTCACCGTGCTCGACTCCCCGAAGGGAATCGGCCGGATGCCCGCCGGACAGCCGGTGGGGGTCACCTTCTCCCTGAAGGTCGCCTCCGACGTGCTCACCGAGGGGAACAAGGTCGTCCTCAACCTGTCGCTCGCCCAGGGAACGGGAGGCACGCTCCTGGCGCGCAAGACCTTCTCCTTCACGCATGCCGTCGCCGCCGATCGCGAGAGCTTCCACTACTCCACCGATTTCCCGTCGGGGACGGGCTCCCCCGTCGCGCGCGATCTGAACCGGTCGCTGGTCATCGAGCCGAACGATCGCCCCGGCCTGACGCTGGGGGCGGTGGACGAGACGGTGCAGTTCTCCAGCCTGTTCTTCAACGACCCGGCCACCGGCAGGATCAACAACCAGATCCAGGGAACCGACGAGCCCTACCCGGCCGGGGGAATCCTGAACGGGGCGAGCGATCCGAACGGCAACGGCGTCCTGGACCGCGGCATCCTGGCCTCCGGCAGCCCCTCGGCGGGCGACCTGGTCCCCTGGGATTTCGACCGCAACAACGGCGGCTGGTACGCGGCGCGCGACCCGCAATCGGTCCTCGGCGCCTCGCCGGCGACGCTGCCCTTGTGGCATTACGTCACCCACGGCCAGTGCGGCTTCCAGACCCAGATCCGGTCCAACTGCGTGCTCGCCAACGGCACTCCCGGCAACGATCCCGACGGGGGCGGCCCCTCCCCCTGCGCCGCCATCCCGGCCGGCCTGGCGGGATTCGTCGGCGGGATGTGGCACACGGGCGACGGGACCGCAACCGCCGACGCCACCGCCTGCGGCAACTACGGCGTCCCGTTCAATCCCAACAGCGGCGTCCGCGCCGAGCTGCTCTACGACGTGGTCTTCAGCCCGATCATCCAGAAAGTGCGGCAGGGGAACGACGCCAACGGCTTTCCGTTCACCGTCGAATTCCAGCGCATCGCCTACAACGCCACCGTGCAGTTCGACTACAACACCACGTTCTTCACCGACATCGACAACAACGTCGACAATCCGACCCCCAACGTCCTCCTAGGAGAGCCGCTGCGCGGCGACGGCCTCTCCTACTACGTGACGAACCTGATCGGCCCAGTCGACCCCTATTACACCGTCACCTCCTACAACCAGCTGACGTTCGGCCCCACGACCGATCCCGACGCCTCGCTGACCGGCCCGAGCCCCGCCCTGTCGGGCGATGAGACCGGCTTCCCCGGCTTCGACAGCGCCAGCACGAACCCCTTTGCCGTGAAGCCGAAGATCCCGACGGCGCCGGTGAACCTGCGCCCCTTCCCGGGGCCGAACGAGGTCCATGCCGGGTCGGATACGCCGGCCGGGCCTTCGCGCAACGTCGACATCAGCGCCGTCGGCTACGAGGACAACGGCCTCCAGTTCTACGTTCCGGGAGACGCCGGGAACCGGTTCCAGATCGGGCTCGGCTTCCTGAACGTAGAAGGGGCCCTCGGCGGAGCGGTCGGCGATTACGGCGTCGGCATCGACGACGTGGTGTTCGAATGGGACGAAGTCCATCCTCTGGCGGAGGCGACTTCGTCTTGCAGCCGGATCGGCGGCCTGTGCTCGGGCGGCACCAAGAACGGCCAGCCCTGCGCCTCGAACGCCCAGTGCCCGGGCGGGACCTGCGTCCCGGTGGCCAACCAGATCGCCGCCGGCCTACCCTGCGCCACGCTGACCGTCGATCGGACGAACCTTTTCGACTGCGATCAGGATCTCGCCGTCACCGTGAACGATCCCAAGATCAACAACAACGGCCCCGGCTCGCCGACGGTGATCGACACGGTCCAGCTCCGGGCCTTCTCCAACTCCGATCCCTATCCGGGAGAGATCTTCACGGCGACCGAGACCGGGATCAACACCGGCGTCTTCAAGGGATCGATCCGCGTGTCGGGGACGTTCAACTCCCCCGGCGTGCTGTTCCTGGTCCCCTCCACCGAGACGAACGTCTTCGTGGCCTATGAAGATCCGCTGTGCGACTCGAACCACAACGGCACGTTCGGGCAGAGCAGCTTCACCAACCTGGACGGCGACGGCCTCGACGCCGCCTCCGGGCGGGACGGGATCTGCGGCACAGCCGACGACATTCCCTCCCTGTTCGGAGCGGACGGCGCTTGCGGAGCTCGCCAGCACTGCAGCAACGCCCCGGCACAGATCTGCACGATCAACGCCGACTGCGGCGCCGGAACCTGCAACCCCGCCACCATCGACGACACCGGCGACAACTGCGCCACCACCTACAACGCCACGCAGACCGACCAGGACGGCGATCACGTCGGCGACGCCTGCGACAACTGCCTGTTCCTCGCCAACGCCGACCAGGCCGACGTCGATCTCGACGGCGTGGGCGATCGCTGCGACTGGGACGACGTCGACGCCGACGGCGTCGCGAACGAGGTGGACAACTGCCCCGACGTCTACAACCCGGGCCAGGAGATCAGCGGCGGAGGCACCGTCGGCACCGCCTGCAACAACCAGAGCGACGCCGACGGCGACACCATCGCCGACAAGAACGACAACTGCGTGCTGATCTCGAACGTCTCCCAGGCCAACGTCGACCGTCTCGACCCGATCACCGCCCAGGTCGTCGACAAGCTGGGCGACGCCTGCGACGGCGACTGCGTCGGGACCTGCACCGGCGGGACGCGCGCCGGCCTCGGCTGCTACCTGAACGCCGACTGCCCCGGCGGGAGCTGTACCGGCCGCTTGTGCTCGACCCAGAACGATGACCTCGACCGCGATCTCGTGAAGGACACGTTCGACAACTGCCCGACGCTTTACAACCAGACGACACTGCCGGGGAGCAACCCCCCCGTCCAAGCGGACGGGAACTTCAACGGCCTGGGCGACGTCTGCGATCCCGCCGGGAACTTCGACGAGACGCGTAACGGCATTCCGGACGACGTGGAGAACGGCCCGTTCTACGCTGTGGCGGTGACCTGCAACAAGGTGCCGCTGGCCGACATCGTCGTCCTCAAGACGCTGGTCCGCGATCTTCCCGAAGTGGCGCAGTGCGGCGCCGCCGGGACCTCGCCGTGCGGCGACGGCGACGTGTTCGGCGATCCGGGCGAGATGGTCCGGGTGCGCCTGATCCTGCAGAACATCTCCGCTCAGAACCTGACCGGACTGACGATGTCGCTGTCGACCGCCGATCCCGACCTCACCTGTCTGACCGACACCACGATCCGGGTCGCCTCGCTGCCGGCGGGCGGCACGGTGGACACCCGCACGCTCGGCACCTGCGCGGGCGGGCTGAAGGCGGGCCAGCGCTGCGCCTCGAACGCCGAGTGCCCCGCCTCCACCTGCACCGCCTACGGCCCCGACGGCGACTACTTCGAAATGGTGATCTCGCCGTCGGTGAGCACCGTCGATGTCACGAACCCGGCGCGCGCCAACCTCACGCTGACTTTGAACTCCGACCAGGCGGGCGGCACGGCGCGCACGATTCCAATCTCATTCGTCGAGGACCTCGATCTCCCGGGCGGCGCCCCGCCCCCGTACACCGCCAGCAAATGCACAGCGGAGAGCAACGTGCCGGGCGCGGCCTGTAGCTCGGACGCCAACTGCACCAGCGGCGGGTTCCCGGCCGGCAAGTGCCTCCCCGGCCTGATCTACGAAGGGTTCGAGACGACGACCGGGTTCCCGGGGACGATCGGCGCCTTGATGAACAGCGGCAGCGGCCCCGGGCTGATCGCCGGCCAGGCCTGCTACGGCTTCATGGAAGTCCTCGGCCGCACCGCGGCCCAGGGATGCCAGATCGATCCCGACAACGACAACGACTGGCATATCCACACCCTGAGCTCGCCCGATTTCGGCAAGGCTTTCCAGGGAAACCAGTCGGCCCACTGGGGACTGCACACCGACCCGGCGAACCGGGCGGGCGACACGATCCACTTCCGCCAGATCGCCGCGTTCGTCACCAACCCGATCAACCTGACGCTGACCCCGGCGACCGACGACCTGTTCCTGTCGTTCTACCAGATCGTCGAACTGGTCGACGACAACTCGGTGAACTTCGCGCCGGGCCAGGCGGGCGATTTCGTCGACGTGCAGATCCAGGTCGACGGAAACCCCAGCCCGGCGGTCGACAGCTTCGGCCGGTGGCAGAAGCTCGAGCCCTTCCAGAACGTCTACGAGCACACGCCTCAGGTCTTCTCCTGGTTCGGCTATTGCGAGTTCACCCCGGCCGATGCCGCGAAGGCGACGAACCCGGGCGCCTACGGCGAGACGATGTGCTTCCCGGACGGCGTCTGGTCGCACTCCGGAAACGTCCTCGGGGCGAACAAGTTCGACATCTACCAGGCCCAGGGCCCCGGTTTCCTGGGAAGCGTCGGGGAGGGGATCTGGGTCCAGTCGAAGTTCAACCTGGCGCTGTTCCTCGGACAGCGGGTCCGCATCCGCTGGATCGGTCAGTCGTGGGACTTCGGCAACGGCTGGGAGGCCTACCTCCTGCCGCCGGGCTCGGCGCCTCCCTTCGATGTCGGGTTCCGCGACGACGGCTGGTGGATCGACACCATCCAGATCACCGGCGCCGTCCAGACGCCGTTCGTGCCGCTCGTCGAGCCGACGACGCTGCCGCTGGGCAGTCAGTGCCCCGCCATCAACAGCCCGAACAACTGCAACGAGGCGCTGGGGACGTCGTTCGGGATCAATCCGCTCCTCGTCCTGATCGACACCGACGGCGACGGCGCGCTGGCGCCGGGCGAGACCTTCCGGCTCGACGCCCTGGGGACCGACAACCCGGGCGGCTGCAAGAACGGCATCCTGCAGTTCCAGTTCAGCCGCGACGGGATCGTCGTCCAGGACTGGTCCACGACGACCTCCTACGTCTCCTCCTTCGCGGGCCTCGCCGCCTACACCGTGAAGGCGCGCTGTAGCACCGATTTCTCCTGCACGTCGGCTTCGTTCGACCTGAACGGAGTGGTGACGGGAGCGGCGACCAAGCTGGTGGGCATCTGCCCGACCATCCCCTTCCCGGTCACGCTCCCCGACATGACCGCCTCCGGAACCGGCCTGTTCTCGCTGCCGAGCCTCCTCGATCAGCCGACCGGCCAGACCACCTGCTCGCCCCCCGTGCCGCCCGCCGTGCAATACGAGGTTGGACCGATGCTTCCGTCGACCTACGGTCACAACTTCCTGCGGACCGCCGCCACCGGGCACCTCACCGGCAGCGGTACCTGTGACAGCGGGCCGAAGGCGGGCCAGAGCTGCTTCAGCAACTCCGACTGCATCAGCCCGAACCTCTGCTCTGGCGGAGGCGGCGTAAACCAGAAGTTCGCGGAGTTCCAGGGCGTCCCCGGCGCATGCGCCGATTCGAACACCTCGTCATGCAACATCGACGTCACGCCTCTCTCACTCTGCGAGCCGCCCGCGCAGGTCCACCCGGATCACCCGATCGGCTTCAGCGACAACGCCAATCCGGGCCTGTTCTGCCAGGGCGACGCTCTGTCGCAGAACCTTCCCTGCACCGTCGACGCGACCTGCAAGTTGGAGGTGAATTCACGGGGAGCCTGCTCGGCAGGTCTGTTCTATTACATGCTCGGAGCCTACACGTTCGCCGGGCCCGGCGGCACGCTCACGCACAACCAGTTCAACGGCTCTCCGGCGCTGCTCCACGTGGCCCGCACCAACGCCGGGACGGTGGACATTCCTTACACCTTCGGGCCGTACCTGGATCCGGCCGCGGCGACGAACTGCCCTTAGTCCCGCGGAGGGTCCTTCGAGAGGGCGGAGCCACCCGGCTCCGCCCTTCTTTTGGGCGGAGATTGCCGACTCCGCAAATCTTCGCCGCACCTTATGGAACGGCCGGCTCCGATTCGCGGCGCCGGCGGCCGGTACAAATAGGAGCGAACGACTTCGGTCCCGGGAGCCGCGGCGCGGCGCTTGCGCGCGTGGCGATTCGCTGGTAAATTCCCACGATGATCAACGGCGCGCACGTCCTGATCTACAGCACCGACGCGGAGGCTGACCGGGCCTTCTTCAAGGATGTCCTGCGCCTGCGGTCGGTAGACGTCGGGGAGGGCTGGCTCATCTTCGCCCTGCCCCCCTCGGAGGTCGCGCTCCATCCCGGCGAAGGCGATTTCGTCCAGGAGCACGACGGCCACAAGCTCCTCGGCGCCGTGCTCTACTTGATGTGCGCTGATTTGAAGAAAACGATCGAGACCCTGAAAGACAAGAAGGTCCGATGCTCGAAGATTACCGAGGCGCCGTGGGGATTGGCGACGACCGTTGCGCTCCCCAGCGGCGGAGAGATCGGCCTGTACCAGCCCACGCACCAGACCGCGCACGATCTTACGCGGAGCTAGAAGCCCCGTGAGAAGCCGGCGTAGCTCAGCGGTAGAGCAACTGATTCGTAATCAGTAGGTCGCCGGTTCAATCCCGGCCGCCGGCTCCATGTTTTCAAATATTTAGCTAATCTATTTTGGTCGATTTCGAACGCCAACAACCTTGTAGTAACCCGAAAATCTAGTGTTCGGAGTGTTCTTTCCCTCAGCTCCGCCACCCTGCATAGACGATCCGCCCTGCCTGCATCGGACAGAATGGCCCGCTTCGGCCGACAGCCATCACGGAGAGCCCAAATTCATGAGAGCGCCACGGGTGCGAAGATGAGTTGGGAAACTGGTTTATCGGGCGCGGCGAGGAACATCGCCGAAACAAGTGATTCACCCCTGCGGGTGTTGGCTGGTCCCGGAACCGGTAAGACTTTCGCGCTATTGCGGAGAACTATGCGCCTCCTAGAGACGGGGTCCGATCCTAGCGGACTACTTGTCTGCTCTTTCACACGTACCGCCGCACGCGATCTCCAAGGTGAACTTGCACTCCTCGGAGTTCCTGGAGCTGACGGTGTCCGGAGCGGGACTGTCCACGGATTCTGCTTTGGCCTGCTTTCCCGAGCTGAAGTACTCCCTGTGACCGGTCGCATACCGAGGCCGATTCTCACTTTCGAGGAGCGCTTCCTCCTCGAAGATCTGCGCGGAACCAACGGTGAGGGGATCAGAGGCCTCCGGAAACGCCTCAACGCGTTTGCCGCAGCGTGGGCACGGCTGCAGTCCGACATGCCCGGTTGGCCTTCCAGCCCACAGGATCAACTGTTCCTCACCGTTCTCGAAGCGTGGCTTCGATTCCACGAGGGAATGCTTGTTGGAGAGCTTGTTCCTCTGGCACTGCGCTTCATCCGAGACAATCCAACTTCGCCCCACCGCCCTCGATTCAATCATGTACTCGTCGACGAATACCAGGACTTGAATCGTGCTGAGCAGGTGCTCCTGGACCATTTGGGAGCATTTGGCTCTCTGACAGTTATTGGCGATGAAGACCAGTCGATTTATTCCTTCAAGCACGCCCATCCGGCAGGAATAGCCGCATTTCACCTCGAGCGCCCTGGGACCCACGACGAGAGCCTCGTGGAATGCCGGCGCTGCCCTCGGGTCGTGGTTGCTATGGCGAACACGCTGATCACTCACAATTCATCACGTACGGGGAGGAGGCTCGAAGCGAGGCCTTCGAACCCCGCTGGCGAAGTGCATGTGCTCCAGTGGCCTTCAATGGAGCAAGAGGCACAGGGTTTAGCAAGAATTGTCCAGGAACGTATTCAATCGGGAGACGTTGCTCCTGGTAAGGTGCTCGTCCTCGCGCCGCGGCGGCAGTTCGGTTACGCGGTACGTGACGCCATAAATGCCAAGAACGTGCCTGCCCACAGCTTTTTCCACGAGGAGGCGCTGGAGGGGAATCCCGGCGACCCTGCTGAATGTGCAGCGCAGGAGGCCTTTACACTTCTAACCCTCCTCGTACGGCCCGATGACCCAGTTGGACTTCGGTGCTGGTGTGGATACGGAAGTAGCTCGCTACGGAAGGGGGCCTGGGAGCGCGTACGGCAGCGATGCGAAGCCACCGGCGAGGCACCCAAGGCAATTCTCGAACAACTCACTATTGGAAGCCTGAGCCTCCCACACACGGCCCCCCTCGTGCAGCGGTTCCGACAGCTGCAGCAGCGCATAGCGGGACTCAATGGTTTGCGGGGAATTGAACTTGTGGACGCCTTGTTCCCTTCAAATGCGTCGTGGGCAGTACCCATTCGGCTCGTTACCGAACAAATTGGAGACAACGACGAGCCCACGGGCTTACTTGACCTCGTCCAGCGCAGCGTGACGCAGCCGGAGCTACCGACGGATGTCGACTACGTTCGCGTGATGAGTCTGCACAAATCAAAGGGGCTGACCGCGCAGCTCGTCGTCGTGAGCGGTTGCATCGAGGGTCTTATCCCTACGATTCCAGTGGACGCCACTCCGTCGGAGAGGATGCAGGCCTTGGAAGAGCAACGGCGCCTGTTCTACGTCGCGATAACCCGCACAACGCGTACGCTTGTCCTTTCCAGCGTTAGCCGGCTTCCACGAGCGGTAGCCTATAACATTGGTGCGAGCGTCCATGGAAGAGGAAGGGTGATGTCTACAATCGCCTCTCGGTTTCTGGGGGAACTTGGCCCAGAGCGTCCGCCTGCTGTCGCTGGAGCGACAGTTCTTCAAAGTGAACCCGCCTGAATGCAACTTGGCTATCGACTATAAGGATATGATGGCCTTCCAGATCGGAGGAAGAGCCTGAAGAACTCCGCACTGATTGGAGGAACCCAATACATCTCAAGCTCGAAGCGAGAGGCGCAGGGGCTGGCGACTTGACGTTACCCACCATGGAAATCGCTTGACCCGCGGCTATGGATCGGGATAGAAATGTTCTTCTCCGGAGAAAGGGAGCGGCTAAAGTGCAATTTCCTGAGGTCCGTAAGAGATTCGCGTGCCTCATTCCCAGGGCGAAAGGCCTGCTCTCACGCCTTGGGCGGGTCGCGGTCTCCACGACGATCGCAGGCGCAAGCTGGCTGAATCTTAGCGGTGCAGCCGCTATCCTCGCGCCGGCTCCTTCGTCAGTGCCCGCGTTTCCACCTTCAATCAGCAACCGTGAGAAGAAAGTACCAAGGCTCATCCTCAGCCTGAGAAGCACGGACACCCGAATTTCCCTCCAACATCGATCGCACAGCTCCCACAGTTCTCACCGTTCGCACAGTTCGCATTATTCTTCACGCTCGGCTCCATCTGGGCCCGCCCCGGCAACGTCGAGTGCTCCCCAAGCGGAGTCCAGTGAGCAGTACGTCATCATCACGATCTCTAAGATCGAATCCACTACGCGCATGATCTCGGGGCAGGACGAACTCAAGACACCGTTTCAGTTCGTCTACCGCGACTACACGAAAATCCCGGGTGCGCAGTCAGGCGAATTCCTCCAGCTCGATGCATGGCTCGAAAAGAACCCCAACCGTCTTCCCTTCGCGGTAGGCCAGAAGGTGCGCATCACGTGGAAAACATCCGACGACAAGACGAAACGAATCGCAGTGAAGGTGACGCCGTTCCCCTAGCAGTGGCCGGAGTAACACTTCACAAAGGCGAGGCCACTGGCTCCCAGGCAATCCTCGACGATCGCGTCGCCCTCGAGGTTGATGCCTCGATTTATAGCCAGGACGCCGTGCTCCGCGCGGCATATAAGTTCACGGACCGATGCTATGTTTTCATCGAGCACCCCGGCAATTTTGTCGTCGCTCTCACGCCCAAGGATACTCTCGCCTCCAGGGCACTCATCGGAGAGTTTTGCAACGAGCTTCTGGACCAGCAGGTGCGGGAATCTCTCTCCCGTGAGTTCGGCGACCTCCGCACCTTGATCGTCGCTCAGGCCTTCGCCGAGGGCAATCTCCTGGATAAGGAGCGCGATGAGGGAAACTATCAGGCAGATCCTCTCGGCATTGGCAAGCGTCGATAAAGGTGACGCGGGGACTCTATGGCTCTCCCACGCTCTCTACCCGCGTGAATGTGTTTCGACCTCAGTCAAAGCTTTCCGTGATTTCTGCTCGTTCGAGATCATCGATAGCCCGTCGGAGGTGACGCGGCTCGCGATCCGGGTGGTCGCGGCCTCTCCCGCGGATCGGAGACGGATTACCGGCGAGTTCTTGAACCATCTGCTGGCAACTTCTGTTGAGCAGAAGCTCGGTGGCACGAGGATCCCCAATGCCCGCTGACCTCGGATTTCATCCCAAGGAACACTACGGGTTGGTATCCGCGCACCCTTATCGTCTCCTGCCATTTCGCTTCATGCGATGGCAAACTGGCGAGGTCCTTGTCGTCAATGATGTGGGTGAGCACCTGTTTCTTGATGCTTCAAGCTTCGATGCTTTCGTACGGCATCGTCTGGATTCTGGGTCCGACACTTACCTTGACTGCAAGGCCAAGCACCTTCTCGCAGATTCGGACTCTACGGTGCCAATCGACCTTCTCGCCACCAAGTACCGCACGAAAAAGAGCTTTCTCGAGGGGTTCACCAAACTTCACCTCTTCGTGGTCACCCTGCGGTGCGACCACTCCTGCCATTACTGCCAGGTCTCGCGCGTGACCGAGGATCGGGAGCGGTTTGACATGAGCCGGGAGACAGCCGAAAGAGCTGTCAACCTCATGTTTCGCAGTCCGGCGCGCGACCTCAAGGTCGAATTCCAGGGAGGCGAACCACTGCTCAACTTCCAGTTGATCCGGTACCTCGTAAACTACGCCAATGAATGCAACACGCAGGAGGGCCGTCGCCTGGAGTTTGTGATCGCGACGAATTTATCACCGCTCACAGATGAAATGCTCGTGTTCATGCGGGAGCATTCGATTTTCATTTCGACCTCCCTCGACGGTCCGGAGGCCGTGCACAATGCCAACCGCCCGCGGCGCGGCAACGACAGCTATGAGATCACCCTCCGCAACATTGGCCGCGCCCGGGAGGCACTGGGGCACGATCGAGTCTCCGCCATTATGACAACAACCGAACGCAGCCTTCTCCACCCCCGAGAGATCATCGACGAGTACGTGAGGCAGGACTTCGACTCCATTTTCCTGCGCCCCATTAGCCCCTATGGCTTCGCGATCCGTACAAGAAAGGCTTGGGAGTATGGGGCGCAGGAGTTCATCGAGTTCTACAAGGCTGCATTGGACCACGTCATCAACCTGAACAGGAATGGCGTCGCTTTCATGGAGGTCTACGCGCAGATCCTCCTCAGACGGATGCTCACCCCCTTCCCCACGGGGTACATGGATCTCCAGAGCCCTGCGGGAGCCGGCGTGGGCGTTGTCGCTTATAACTACGATGGCGATGTGTACGCCTCCGATGAAGCCCGTATGCTCGCCGAGATGGGAGACTTCTCCTTCCGATTGGGTAATGTCCACGAGCAAACCTACGAGGAGATCTTCGGAGGCAGCGTTCTGCAGGCGCTCCAGGAGGCCTCTTGCGTTGAGGCTTTGCCTGGGTGCTCGGAATGCGCTTTCGTCCCATACTGTGGCGCTGATCCCATCTTCCATTGGGCAACCCAGGGAGATCCCGTGGGCAACCGCCCCACGAGCGCCTTCTGCACGAAGAATATGGCCTTGCTCAAACACCTCTTCGGTCTATTGCACTCCGGGGATGCTTTCATTGAGAAGCTGTTTCTCCAATGGGCTACCTCCCAGGATCTTCCCCATCGGCTGGCGTCATGATTCCACTCCAAACCCACGGGAAGCCTCTTGTTCCATTCCGCCACACGGTGCTCGGAAAGATAATCTCCCAGCACGTCCGTGAGGAAGATCGCGAGGACCACATCCTCGTGACCGAGAAGCTTTCGGCCGAAACTTCCCTCCGAGGTTACGCTGGAGTTCTTACAACGCAGAAGCTTCCCTACGGCCTCGTGCCCGCTGAGCTCTGCCCGGTGATCCATTGCGTCAAGTCTCTGAACCATCTGGCCGACCGTGATGTCGTCGCTCTCAACCCCAACGGGTACGTGCGAACTCTGTTTCGCGTGGCCTCCGAGCACAACGTCCTGTTCGCGACTGACAGGTGCAACAGTTTCTGCCTTATGTGTTCCCAACCTCCGCGAGATGTTGACGACAGCGACCGCCTGAGCGAACACCTGCGGCTCATCGAGCTCATCGATCCGCGCACGCGGGAGATGGGCATCACGGGCGGCGAGCCGACCCTGCTGAAGGATGGTCTCATTCATATTGTGCGGAAGTGCAAGGAGTTCCTGCCGCAAACAGCCATTCACATTCTCTCGAACGGTCGCCTCTTCTACTACGGCAGCTACGCGCACAACCTCGCCGAAGTCGGGCACACCGATCTCATGGTCGGCATTCCCTTGTATGCAGACACCGACCACGAGCACGACTATATCGTCCAGTCGCGCGGAGCCTTCGATGAGACGATGGTGGGGTTCCAGAACCTTGGGCGCCACGGGGTAGCCGTCGAGGTGCGCGTCGTCACCCACCGCCTAACCGTGCACCGACTGGAAAATCTCGCAGAATTCATCTATCGGAATCTACCGTTTGCGGCTCACGTTGCGTTTATGGGTCTGGAAACAGTTGGCTTTGCTGTGCCGAACATCGAGACGCTTTGGGTCGATCCGTGGGACTACCGGCACGAGCTGGAACAGGCCACACGGTACCTTGCCGACCGAGGAATGCATGTCTCGATCTACAACCACCAGCTCTGCACGCTTCCAGTGTCGATCTGGACCTATTCTCGAATGTCGATTTCTGACTGGAAGAACGAGTATCTGCCGATCTGCTCGGCGTGCACGGCACGCGAGAGGTGTGGCGGTTTCTTCAGCTCGTCGATTCGAGCGCGGCACAGCGAGCACATAGGGCCATTCGAGGTACTCCCCGCATGAAGGGCGAGGCTCCATCTCATACCCATCTATTCAGCGCTTTATGAACCTTCGCCCCCGTAGGAATGACGCAATTTTCAGCAGTTCGTTCCTGCGGTCCGGCCGCCCCCGCTTAATCGTCAGCCGAGTCTTTGCCTTGATTCGGGTACCGCGATGGTGCCTTGAATTCGAGGAGAACGGCCTCTTCGATTCGGCGCTTTACTCCCGATCTCAGATCCAGAACGGCCTTCTTGACCGTCTGTCCGTTTTTTGAGTAGGTGATGTTCGGAAACCCCACCCAAGGTGCCTCGCCATTCTTGGAGACGACACGGAAGCCTTTGATCGTGACCTCCCCTATCGCCGTTGAAATCGTGACATCCGCATACGCCTTGATGGTACCTTGCTCAAATCTTCTCATGTCCACCTGAATCACCTTGTAATCCATCTGAACCCTCCTTTTGCCTCGCTGACTTGCACACTTGTCCCGTCAAGCAACGGGAACCCCGATTCTCTATCGGCTTCCCTTATCCCTAAGCGGTGGCTCGCATCACGCATAGAGGCCACTTTTAGGGGAGGCTCCGGAGGTTGTGAAAACCCCCGGAACCCCGGCAGACACCTCCGTCTGCCTCCTTCGGCTCAGGAGTGGCCAACCTGGCCGAAGTTCAAGGGTCGAAGGGCAGCTTAGGACCTCGGTCGATTCCGCTGAACCAGGGACCGCCCAGATCGATATCGCCGCCCTTGACCACATACTTGCTTATGTACCGCATCACGAACTCTTGGCTGCGGGGGCGCTCGATGCGAGCGAATCCCGCAATCCGGTCCCAGATATCCATGTAGGTCAGTCGCCGAAGTTGACCGACTCCCGAGAGTAGAGCGTGAAAATGCACAGCGCCACGACGCTGCTTTTCCAAACCGCGGGCCCAGCTGATGCCACGGCCCTTCTTGGCCCAGCGGGGCCCGTGGAGTGTCCGGTTGGCCATGGAAACGAGCAGCCGGAACCGTTTGTCGGCGGCTTCCGGGTGAACGGCGCCGTCGCGAAAGGTGAACGTACACATCCATTCCCAGTAGTATTTTCCTAGGAATGCTGCCCACGCGTTCCTGAGGTCGTTTTCAGCCAAGCTTGCGTTTGGTATCAGAACCAAGCGTCCTCCTCCCGCTCTTGCTCATCTTGCTTCTCATACCACTCCAATCGGTCTTTCCCTCTGGGAGCAAGCCGGAACCGCAGTTCCGCAATCCGCTCGCTCGACTGGAGGCGGTAGCGGCTTCCACGCGGGCGAGATGGCAATGCTCGAATGAGCCGCTCCCGCCAAAGCCTTTTCAAATGGTCACGAGCTGTTAATGGATGAAGGTCGAATTCCACTGCAACATCCTCAAATGTAGTCAATAGTTCTCTGCGACTCCGTCGAGCAATAAATTCCAGAACCTCTCGCGCTGTGGTCACGGTTCACCCCTCTAGCAGCTAGCTTCTTGTCGCCTTCGCTGGCTCTTCGATAGCGGAGTAATCCGATTAAATGCCAGCGCTCGCGAAAACAACCACAAGGAGCTAGCGACCTGGAAATCCCATTCAGCTAGTCTGGGACTCCCGTATCAGAAGTACTTCCGTGCTTCTGCCTGTCGAGCCACTCATCGAGGGCTGACAAGTCATAGCCCACGGCGCGTCCCCCCAGGCGCACAAACGGTGGTCCGCTCCCGTCCAGACGCTTCTTCTCAAGGGTGGACGGCGAGAGACCGAGGTAGTGAGCTGCTTCCGGGGTCCTGAAGATCCGCTTCTGAACCATCTTTCCTCCTTGCGCTACGAAGTACGGCGCCTGGGTAGGAAAGATACCGATTCGTCGGCGCGGGAAAAAGGGTGCAATTTGACTTGGCGTATCGATAAAGTGCGGGGAATTCGGGACCGAGGGTTTTGTGCTGGTCTTGCTTTCGCATCGATGCGGGGCTAACTCGCGACTGCGTCATGGCCATCGGGCCAAGCCGATATTAGGTGGCCCTCCGATGAGAAAGAATGCATTTCTCTATAAACGTCGTTGGTAATGCGACACTCGAGCAGTCATTTTCGACGAGTAGGAAATCAACGCTTTCCGCGGGTAGACCCGCGAAATCACCCTCCCTCGTTCGCCTCTCCAATTCCTCAAGACTTAGGGCGCGTGCGGCCCGATCCAGGGCATGGTTTTCCACAACCTTGGCAATGCCGCTCACGGCCGGAAATGATTCCATTCGTGCCGGGTAGAGGTGAAAACGGTCTGCGAAAAAATCAAAGAACAGCACGACCAGATAGGGGATGCCTCGGAGCACAGGGTCGTCGGCCTCAAGCACCCTGTACTTCCCTACTGCATCAGTCAGATTCGACTCTATGCGGGAGAAATCGACCTCGTGTGTCGCAGGGCCCGAATTTAGAAGGGATGGGTCATACGTCGATAAATGTGCGTTACGGTCACGTAGATAGCCACCAGAAAAGATGGTCTTGACCTCGCAAACAAAGCTGGGACGCCCTTCGAACAACACCAGAAACTCAGGACGTCGACGTCGACCCTGTCTATCCAATCGCTTCACATCATGCCCTAAGCTACGCAATAGATCTTCGACAGTATCTTCGTTTGCCAGCGCCACCACATTTAGCGATTCCTGGTTAAGCATCGTGTTCTCTTTCCCTATCCCCAATAGCCCGGCCCTAGTTCCCTGCCCAATACGCATGGACTTTCTTCAGTTCATTGACCTAGCAGACAAGAACATCAGAAGTGTCACGCCCCAATTCGCTTGCCAGCTCGAAAAACCCTGGACCCGGCTGCATGTCGTCACTCTTATGCACAACAACAGCAGAAAGCATGCCGCGACCCGCAGCATCTTCCGCAGTCGAGATTTCGCCGAGCAGGTAACCAAATCTGAAGTCATGCGGGTCAAAACTGATCGCTTGAATTTGAGCAACCAATTCTGAATAGGCAATTTGGCCTCGAAGACGTGCACGGTCAATCATGATGCGCCGCGCTTCATGCCTAGCAGCCCGCCACTTCGTTTCACTAAAGCCGTACCCGTTTAACATGATTATTCTTTCATCCCTCTT